>CAMODS010000083.1 GCA_946611525.1 uncultured Lachnospiraceae bacterium
CACCGGGAGAGTTCGAACTTTATCAGGGGCGTAAATACAAGGTTTACTGCGGCATGGGTTCTATCGCCGCCATGGAAAACGGCTCCAAAGACCGCTACTTCCAGGAGGATGCTAAAAAGCTGGTTCCCGAAGGAGTAGAGGGACGTGTGGCATACAAGGGATCGTTAGAGGACGTGGTGTTCCAGATGATCGGAGGTATCCGTTCGGGAATGGGCTACTGTGGATGTCCCACTATCCCCGAGCTGCATGAGCGCGGACGCTTTGTAAAGATCACCGCCGCATCTCTTAAGGAGTCGCATCCCCATGATATCCATATCACCAAGGAGGCTCCGAACTACAGCGTAGAGGAATAATAGAATATATATCACTCTGAGCGACCTTGTCATTCTGAGCGCAGCGAAGAATCCTCTTCGCCGGTTGAGGGATTTACATGTCATTCTGAGCGCAGCGAAGAATCTTCCTGCGCCCGGAATGACATTTTTTTGTTGCTACAGTGTCCAAATATGATATAATGTACGTGTGTGTGTTTGCGGGGTTGCTTGAAAGGAGAAGCGCATATGTTAGCAACACTGATTCCATTATTTGATCAGAAAATGATTGTCAGGGGGTATTCGGTTTTTGCTCAGAGGGAGAACTATTTTTTAGATCCCATCAAGAGCGGGAGCGCGAGATTTGACGCAGCCACCGATATCCCGGGTATCAATGTCATCAACAGCATGGGACTTGAGACCTTAGTTGATGACCGCGAGGTGTTTGTTCCTGTATCTTATGTTTCTATTTTTTCGGATATCAGGAGTCAGACAGATGCACCAAAAGGCAGGATGGTTCTTTTACTTGACCACAATATCAAGCCTGAGGAGCAGTATATCAAGCGCATAGAGGAGCTTAGAAAGCAGGGCTTCAGGTTTGCCATAAAGGGTATTCCCATGAACGAATATGGCGATTACAAGCCTATCATCGACCAGATGGATTATGTCTGCATGAACCATGAGAGACTCAATATCCCCATGGCCAGAAAGCTTTTCAATACCATATATCCAAATGTCAAGCTTATTGCGGTCAATGTCAGCACCCAGGGAACATACGAGGATCTTAAGTCCACAGGTGGCTTTGATCTGTACGAGGGCGAGTTCTTCCGTATGCCGGTTCATAGATCGGATACACAGCTGGCACCCCTCAAGGTTACATATTTAGAGCTTCTTAAGATAGTCAACAATCCCGATTTTGACCTGACTACCGCAGCGGATGTTATCGGACGCGACCCGGCTTTGGTTATCGAGCTTCTCAAGATGGTCAATCGTATGACTGTCAATTCCGGAGTCAACACAGTTCGCCACGCAGCTGCCATGTTGGGACAAAAGGAGCTTAAAAAGTGGATCAATACAGCTGTTACCAAGGAGCTTTGCTCTGACAAGCCCAGTGAGATCACCAGAGTATCTCTGCTTCGCGCAAGATTTGCGGAGGAGCTGGCACCTGTATTTGGCAAGGCGAATCTGTCACAGGAGCTTTTCCTTATGGGACTTTTCTCCGTATTGGATATCATTCTGGACAAGCCCATGGAGGAGGCGCTGGATAGCATCAGCATCTCAAAGGATATCAGGGATGCATTGATAGACGGTTCAGGTGAGCTTTACGAGATCCTGAACTTCATCAAGGAATACGAGAATGCTTCATGGCAGGAGGTTAGCCGCCTCATGATCTTAAGCAACGTAGACATGGATGATGTTTACAATGTTTACCTCGGATCCCTGTCATGGTACAGAGAGCTTATCAGTCTGTGATAAAAGTGAAGCGAAGAATCTATATGAAATATACCGGGGGCTTTTTCAGGCTCCCGGTTTTTACGAGGAGGAACAAATGGCATTTAGTAAAAAACCGGTTAACGGCATGAGAGACATCCTGCCCTACGAGAGTCGTGTCAGGGATTACGTCACCGGCGTGATAAAGGACACTTACAGGAGCTTTGGTTTTACCCCTATTGAGACACCCTGCATGGAGTCCATCGGAAACCTCTCCGGCAAGCAGGGAGGAGAAAATGAAAAGCTGATCTTTAAGGTTTTAAAAAGAGGTGAAAAGCTGAAGCTGGCTGAGGCAAAGGAGGAGCTGGATGTGGTGGACTACGGTCTTCGATATGACCTGACGGTGCCCTTGTCCAGATTCTATGCGGCACACGGCAACGATCTGCCCACACCGTTTATGGCGCTTCAGATCGGAAATGTATGGCGTGCCGACCGTCCCCAGAGGGGCAGATACAGACAGTTTACCCAGTGCGATATTGATATTTTAGGCGATGCCACAAACCTCGCCGAGATAGAGCTTATTACCGCTACCACTACCTGCCTTGGAAAGCTGGGCTTTAAGGGCTTTGAGATCCGTATCAATGACCGCCGGGTACTAAAGGCCATGGCTGCCTATGCCGGTTTTGCGGAGGATGATTATGATGAGGTGTTCATCTCCCTCGACAAAATGGACAAGATAGGCATAGACGGTGTAAAAAGCGAGCTGGTGGAGCGTGGCTATGATGAGGCCTCGGCAGACAAATATTTGGCATTATACAGTGAGCTTTCCGGTGAGAAGTCAGTATCCGGCGGCATGAAGCTTTTGGCTAAGAAGTTGGGAGAGTTTTTGCCAGAAGATGTAGTCAACTGGATGTGTGAGATCGCATCGGCGGTGGAGTCCGCCAAGGGCGCAGACTTTGAACTGGTCTTTGATCCCACCCTTGTCCGCGGCATGAGCTACTACACCGGCACCATCTTTGAGATAGCCATCCCCGAGTTCGGAGGCAGCTGCGGAGGCGGCGGCAGATACGACGAGATGATAGGACGGTTTTTGGGACAGCAGGTTCCCGCCTGCGGTTTTTCCATCGGCTTTGAGCGCATCATTTTGCTTTTGATGGAAAGCAATTTCGTGGTTCCCGGAGATGAAAACCGGATAGCTTACCTCATAGATAAAAAGCTTCCGGCAGAGCGTATCTCCGAAGTGATGAAAGAGGCAGATGCCGCCCGCGCCGCCGGCGCACAGGTGCTGATCGTTCGTATGAACAAAAATAAAAAGCACCAGAAGGAGCAGTTGGCTGAGCAGGGATATACAGAATTCAAAGAATTTTTTGCGGATTAGGAGGATAAAATGGCTGAAAGTATTAGCGGTTTAAAGAGAAGTCACCGTTGCGCAGAGGTGACCACAAATGAAATAGGAAGTGAAGTGACCCTTATGGGCTGGGTACAGAAGCGCCGTAACTTAGGGTCTCTGATCTTCGTGGATTTAAGAGACAGAAGCGGCCTTATGCAGGTGGTTTTTGATGAGCCTGTCATAGGCAGCGAGGGCTTTGAAAAGGCAGGCACTTTGCGAAGCGAATTCGTCATCGCCATCACCGGCAAGGTGCAAAAGAGGACTGCAGCAGTTAATGAAAAGCTCGCTACCGGTGAGATCGAGGTGATTGCCGAGAGCCTTAGGATACTTTCGGAGGCAGATACACCTCCCTTCCCCATAGAGGAGGATTCAAAGACAAAGGATGAGCTGAGACTTAAATACAGATATCTGGACTTAAGACGCCCGGACCTTATGAGCAAGCTGATGCTCAGATCCCGTGCAGTAGCTTCCGTAAGACACTTTTTGGAGGAAGAGGGATTCATCGAGGTGGAGACACCTATTTTGCAAAAATCCACACCTGAGGGTGCCCGGGATTATCTGGTGCCCAGCCGTATCCATCCCGGCAGTTTTTATGCGCTGCCCCAGTCCCCCCAGCTTTTCAAGCAGCTTCTTATGGTGTCCGGTTTTGACCGCTACTATCAGATAGCAAAGTGCTTCAGGGACGAGGATCTCCGTGCAGACCGTCAGCCTGAGTTTACTCAGATCGACCTGGAGATGTCTTTTGTGGAGCAGGATGATGTGATCGACGTGACGGAGCGTCTTATTGCCAGGACCTTCAAGGAGACTCTGGGCGTGGATGTGCAGGTGCCCATTCCCCGTATGACCTGGAAGGAGGCTATGAACCGTTTTGGCTCCGACAAGCCTGATATGAGATTTGGCATGGAGCTTTGCGATATATCCGATGTGGTCAAGGGCTGCGGTTTCGGAGTCTTTACCGGAGCTATCGAGGACGGCGGATCGGTACGCTGCATCACTGTCCCCGGTATGGGCGGCATTGCCAGGAAAAAGCTGGACAAGCTGACTGAGGAGGCTAAGGGCATGGGAGCCAAGGGGCTTTCATATATCACCATCGGTGAGGATGGCGCCATTGCAAAGTGCAGCTTCGCAAAGTTTGTGACGGAGGACGAGCAGGCGGCTATAGTAAAGGCAGCAGGGGCAGGCGCCAATGACCTGATCCTTATCGCAGCCGACCGCAACAAGATCGTCTGGGAGGTTCTCGGCAGCCTGCGCTGTTCACTGGCAGCTGAGCTTTCACTTTATGATGAAAAGGAATTTAAGTTCCTTTGGGTAACCGACTTCCCGGTATTCGAGTGGTCCGATGAGCAGGGCAGATACCTGGCCATGCATCATCCCTTTACCATGCCGGCAGAAGAGGATATCGACATTATCAATACGGACAAAAAGGGCGAGGCACGTTCCATCGCCTATGATATAGTATTAAACGGCACAGAACTTGGTGGCGGAAGTGTCCGTATCCATAGGGATGATGTTCAGGAGAAAATGTTTGAGGCTCTGGGCTTTACACCTGAGCAGGCTCATGAGAGGTTCGGGTTCCTTTTGGATGCCTTCCGCTATGGTGTACCCCCTCACGCAGGGCTGGCCATCGGTCTGGATCGTATGATCATGCTCATGACAGGCGCGGACTCCATCAGGGATGTTATCGCCTTCCCCAAGGTAAAGGATGCGTCGGATCTTTTGACCGACTGCCCTGCACCCGTGGATGCAAAGCAGCTTGAGGAGCTGTATATTTCGGTAACAGAAGACGAACGAAGTGAAGTCTGATTGGTTTGCTGCGAACCATCGAGCAAAGCGAAGGATCTTATGAAAGGAGAGAAGAATGACAGTCAGAGAATGCTATGATCTCATAGGTGATTATGACCGGGTGTATGCCTGCTTTCATAATGATGAAAAGATCGCCAAGTTTTTAAAAATGTTTCTGGAGGATGAGAATTATAAAAAGCTCTCCGAAGCCCTTCCTGCAGGGGATGCGCAGGCGGCATTTTTGGCAGCCCATACCCTAAAGGGCGTCTGCCAGAATCTGGCGATGGATGATCTTTACAATGCGGACGTGCAGGTGACGGAGGCTTTGCGCGGCAACGATCTGGCCAAGGCCAGGGAGCTCTTCCCGGATCTAAAGAGGGAGTACGAAAACGCCGAGAACGCCATCCGCGGCCTGGAGTGATATGAACAAACCAGATTATATGGGCATGCTGGATGCCATCATAGAGGAAAACAAAAAGACCGGGACCGTTCCCCGGGTGCTTTTACACAGTTGCTGCGCGCCATGCTCAAGTTACTGTGTACAGGTACTGTCGGAGGCTTTTTATGTCACGGTCTTTTACTATAATCCAAACATCTATCCCGATGAGGAATATGAGCACAGGGTTAGGGAACAGGAGAGATTCTTGTCCGAGTTTCCCACAAAGTATCCCGTGAAGTTTATCGAGGGAGACTTTGAAAAGGACAGGTTTTATAATGAGGTGGCAAAGGGCCTTGAGTCCGAGCCGGAGCGGGGAGCGCGGTGCGTAAAATGCTTCAAACTGCGACTTGGCGAGACCGCAAAGCTGGCAGCCCGGGAACATTTTGATTATTTTTGCACCACACTTACCATCAGTCCCCAAAAGGATCCGGTACTTTTGAACACCATCGGAAACAAGCTTGGGCAGGAGTACGGCGTACCCTTTTTGCCCTCGGAGTTTCGCAAGCGTGAGGGCTACAAGCGCTCCACGGAGATCTCCCGCGAGTACGGCATGTACCGCCAGGACTACTGTGGGTGTGAATACTCGGTCAGATGAACTGCTGTCATTCTGAGCGAAGCGAAGAATCCCTTCGCAACAAATTATGAAGTAATCTTTTAGATTCCGTTACTACGGTCGTGATAAAAGCTTGCTCCGCAGCGAGTACGACAGGTCGCAGCAAGGAGCAAGCTTTTATCACGACCGTAAAGGTACGACAGGTCGCAGTAAGGAGCAGGCTTTGGCACGACCGTAAAAGAATAGGAGGAAAAACATGGCACAAT
>CAMODS010000084.1 GCA_946611525.1 uncultured Lachnospiraceae bacterium
CGGAGTGGAGTTTGTAGGGCCTAAGTCCAAGAACGTGAAGAGTTCGTTAGTTCCCAGCGGCTTTTATGACGAGGATTACAACTACTACAGCGTAGACGGCGTGGGTTCCGGCGCATTTAAAAACTGTACAAAACTCAAAAAAGCAGTTATCCAGTATCCGCTTTACATAAAATCTGAGGCCTTTGCGGGATGCGACAAGCTTACTGAAGTGGCTATTGTAGGATATCCCTCTGATAAGAAGTCATTTAAAAACTGCTTCAAGAATTCCAAGATCAAAACCGTTCACTGCTACAAGGACAGTGTAAGTGACTTTAAGAAGATCTTTACAAAGAAGAATACCGGATCCTCCGGAAAGCTCAAGGTTGTTGGAGACTTTGTAGGATACTGATGAAAAAGACTTCTAAAGACAATTCATTAATGTATTTATGTACAGCCGTTATGGTCCTCCCATTTTTGGGAGGACTTTCTCGGCTGTTTTTGTTGTTCTTTTCTGCGGCAGTGCTTTGTGTTGTGCTTATGGCTGTAGCCAAAAAAAACGGAGGCATTCTTATTCATGCCGGGGCTGATGCTTTTTTGATGCTGGCGATCTTTGTGTCAGCGGTGGTGTCGTTTTTTGTGGCAGTGGACAGAGGGGATGCTTTTTTGGGACTGATGCGCCTGGTGTCAGCCGGACTATTCTCGGTACTGGTTTCCTGTATTATCTCCGGCAGGCGGTCGAAAAACGCCTCGACCGACGACCGTCGAACGGTCGTCTACGTCAGCGGCGTTTCTTCTCCCTCCTGCCTGGGAGGGGATGGAAGCTCAGGGAGTATTTCGGACTACTGTACCGTAATGATATTAATATGCGCAGTGGCGTATGTGATTCCCGGAGCGCGGCAGCTTCTTTTTTCCGGTGGGCGGCTGGGAGGTTTTTTCCAGTACGCCAACACTATGGCACTTTATATCCTGATCGCGATAGTGGTGCATCTGTTTTCAATGGAGATGGTAGGAGAGCAGAGAAAAGAAAAAGCCATTTACTTCGGAAAGCTTTTAATCATGGTGGCAGGGCTTATGTGGACCGGAAGCAGAACCACTCTGGCGATGTTTGTTCTGTTCTTGATCTGGTTTGGCATAAAAAACAAGCGCTACAAGCTTACCGCAGGTATCATTGGTGGGACGGCAGCTGTAGCTGCCATAGCTCTGGCCGTCTTTGGAAAGTTCAGTTCATTTGCCAGGATATTTACCATTAGTGCGTACAACAGCACCTTCTGGGGACGGCTTTTATACTGGCAGGATGCCATCCCCGTTATTCTGTCGCATCCCTTTGGCATAGGCTACGGGGGCTACATGCGCATCCAGCCTGCCATCCAGACGGGAGTCTACGTCACCCGTTACATCCACAATGATTATCTTCAGATCGCCCTGGATCACGGCATCATTGCCATGCTGGCCTTCGTCGCACTTTTGATACGAAGCATTTCTGCCTCCGTAAAGAGCCGCGATGAACTCCGCAGCACACTCCTCATAATGATCGCCGTCCACGCAGCCTGGGATTTTGACCTCCAGTACTACGCCATCACAGCCCTCCTCCTCCTGTTACTGTTTTCGTCAAAGGAAACCGGGATAATAAAGCCATCCGAGTTTACTGAAAACAGATCCCAAGGATGTCATATGATTCGCGTAGCAGGTCGTTTTTTCGACCTGCGGCGAACATATGACTCCGCGGGATCGTCCGGAGAGCCGGGATCCTCCGTAGCCGCGGGATCGTCCGGAGAGCCGGGATCCTCCGGAGTACTGGTAGCCCCCGCTCCCGCGATCGCATTACTTGCGACTCTTATGGCAGTGTACCTGTGGCTGGGACTGGCCCAGTCCCTTGTTTCGGCCGGAGCCTTCCGTGAAGCACTTTCACTTTACCCATGGGATACCGTATCCGAGGAGATGGTCATGTACTATTCGTCAAGCGATGATGAGATAGCAAAGCACATGGACCACATCTTAAGCATAGACCCTTACAGCGCCGATACCTGGCGGCTTATGGCCTTTAGAGCGTCCTCCTACGGAGAATATGATAAGATGATCGATGCCATGGACCGGTATCTGTCCATAAGAAAGTATGACAAGGAAGCCTATGATGATATGACGGAACTTTTACGTCTTACTGCAGACCGGTTAGAAGAGGAGAATGATATTAAAAATGCCGGACTTTTAAGGGATCATATCAGTGTGGTTGAGGCTATGAAAGAGGACGTAAAGGCGCACACATCGCCCCTTGCATACAAGCTTCGCGATCTTCCTGAACTATAGGATGTTTCGATCATTTTTTCGTGCCTGGCCCAGACACCACACTTGGTGTTGAGAAATAATACATTTTTGTGTATAATTAAACGTGCTAACGGCTTTGAGAGGTTGATTTATGTTTAAAGAAAACCATCTTGATAAAAAAAGCAGCCTGTCAGTGAGGATTTATGGTTCCACGCTTTATATTTCCCTTATTACGTTATGCCTGATGGCCGGACTTGAAATTTTCATGCTTATCTTTTCTGTGGCCAATGCATCGTTTTATGGTGAATATCTTTGGAGATACAGGGCGTTTTACATATCGCTTTTGGTAATGGTGCTTTTGTATATAGGCCTGTGTCTGTACGTCAAGGCTGATCTTGAAAAGAGGTTTAGGATCCTTGACTTTTCCAATCCGTTTTTTGCGGCCTATATGCTTGGCTGGTCTTTGGGCATCACATATAGTGACTGGCTCACGACGGGATCGGTTGAGCTTACGGTGTTTATGACATTTTCACTCAGTGTGCCCCTTTGTTTTTACATGATGCCGGGGATGTTTGCCTTTGTGGTTTTACTGGCAGATGCAGGGATGCTTTATTTTGTGGCCTCCGCCGGGACTTTGGGTGAGGTCATCAATCTGGTGATCTACTATGCATTCCAGCTGGTGCTGGGTGTGAGCCTTTTGGGACTCAGGAGTAAGCTGGTGGAGCGTATCGCAGAGGAGCAGAAAAATGCGGACATGGATATACTGACCGGAGTGTACAACCGCAGGGCCTTTGATCAGGATATGAAGACCATCACCAAAAACGGTATCCCTGAGGATCTGGTTTGCTTTACCGTTGACCTAAACGGTCTTAAGGATGTTAATGACAATCACGGTCATGATGCAGGTGACATGATGATCACCGGTACTACGGATTGTCTGAAAAAGGCCTTTGGTGATAATTGCAGGATATACAGGACCGGCGGCGATGAGTTTGTAGTGCTTATGTTTGCAAAGCAGGATGAGCTGGCCGGTATGATAGAAAGATATGAAAAGGGACTAAAGGAGTGGACAGATAATAATGTGCTTGAACTTTCCACGGCCTATGGATATTGTTGTGCTGCGGATCATCCCAGCGAGGGTATCAACAAGCTTGCCGCCATGGCGGATGAGCAGATGTACAAGGACAAGGCTTTGTACTACAAGACCACAGGGAAGATAAGGCGATAGATACTAAAAATGGAGCATGTGCTCAAAACCAAAGGAGGGAGTAAAAATGGGATTTATTCAGGCATTCTTAGGAGCGGCAAGCGGTTCACTGGGCGATCAGTGGCGTGACGTCATCGTACCTGCTGATGCACCGGCTACAGCGGGCGTCATACCTGCAGTTTTTAAGGACACAAATGCAGGCCGTGGATCCAATACACACGGATCAGAGGGCGTGATCACCAACAAGAGTAAGATCATGGTTCCCGACGGATATGCGCTTGTTACATTGCAGGACAACATGATCACAGGTCTGGTAGCAGAGGCAGGCGGATATGAGTACGTATCCGATGATCCCAATGCACAGTCTATCTTTGCAGGCAACGGTTTGGTTGAGTCTATCATCAAGCAGTCCTGGGAGAGATTCAAGTACGGCGGACAGCCCGGCAGCAAGCAGCATGCCGTATTCGTCAACTTAAAGGAGATCCCCAACAATAAGTTCGGCACGCAGTCCGAAATCTATTGGGATGATATGTATATCAATGCTCAGGTGGGAGCTATGTGCCGTGGCACATACTCACTTAAGATTGTTGATCCTCTGGCATTTTTAAAGGGCTTTGTTCCCGCATCCTATATCACAGGAAGCAAGGTCTTTGACTTTGATGACATGGACAATGATGCTTCAGAGCAGCTTTTCACCGAGGTGGTTGGCTCACTGGCAGCAGCATTTTCACAGTACTCCAATGATCCCGAGAGAGGCAACCGCATGGCCAAGATCCAGGGAGATCAGATCGGCTTTGCAAAGACTCTATCAGAGATTGTAGAGAGCAATTATCAGTGGAGGACAGACCGCGGTCTTGAGATCGCAAAGGTAGCCATTGCCGCCATCGAATACGATGAAGACAGCAAGGCACTTCTGTCCGATGTTAAAAAGGCAGATGCCCTTTCAGGCGCACGTGGCAACTCCTTCCTTCAGCAGTCTGTGGCTCGCGGTATGGAAGCAGCAGGCCAGAACGGCGGCGCTATGGCTATGGGCATGATGGGCATGGGCATGAATATGGCAGGCAACGGACTTGCCGGATTACAGCAGCCTGTTGCCGGACAGCAGCCCATGGTTGGCGCTATGGGTGGCATGCAGCAGGCAGCACCTGCACCCGAGGCGGCTCCTGCCCAGGCAGCTGCACCGGCTGAGGATCCTGTTGCAAAGCTTAAGCAGGCCAAGGAGCTTTTGGATGCCGGCGTTCTTTCACAGGAAGAGTTTGACGCCATGAAGGCAAAATATCTCGGATGATTTACGGTGGCATGTGATCATATATCCACCGAAAAGCTAAAAAAGCTTTTTAACGTGGATATATGACTCGCATGCCTCTGTTATGCCAGACAGGTTTTGTCATCAAAAGCGAAGGATCTTTTAAATAAGGAGAGAGAAAATGTCAGACGCGAATATTATAGATACAGGGGCGGGCGCAAAGGACGGCCAGACCAAATGTCCCAAATGCGGTGCCACCGATATCAGCCTGAATGCAGCTACAGGCGAGCTCAGATGTAACTTCTGCCGACACACTTTCAAGGCAGAGGGACTCGAAGAGATGAAGGCGGGAGTAGGAGATCTGTCAGGCAAGCAGATCGGAAGCGGAGCCGCAGACATAGATAAAAATGCTGACAGCACCGTGACCTTAAAGTGCACAAGCTGCGGAGCTGAGGTGGTTGTAGATCTTAATGAGAGCTCACAGGCCCGCTGCCACTGGTGCCGTAACATGCTTTCCATCAATTCCAAGGTGCCCAACGGCATGGTTCCCGACACCATTCTTCCCTTCAAGATGAAGAAGGAAGAGGCCAGACAACGTATCGAAGAATTTGTTGGAGACCGCAAGTTCTTTTCAAACAAGAAGTTTAAAGAGGAGTTTTCCACTGAAAATGTCATGGGAGTTTACTTCCCTTACATGCTTGTGGATATGAAGGGCCATGCTGAGTTCGCCGGAGAGGGCGAAGTTCAAACGGGCTCCTACACCAAGGGGAGCGGCAAGGATTCCACGACCATTTACAAGGTGGAGCGCTTTAAGGTAGAGCGTGGCTGTGATGTGGAGATCGATGATCTGGCAGTAGAGTCATCCTCCCGTCGTGCAGGCGCATCAGAAGATAATGAGACCAACAACATCATCAATGCCATACTTCCCTTTGATACGGAAAACTGCGTAAAGTATGATTCCAACTATCTTAAGGGCTTTACATCGGAGAAGCGTGATGTAAACAAGGGCGATCTTCAAAAGATCGTGGATACCCAGGAGCGTGAGGCAATAAAATTTGCCCTCAACGATACAGCAAAGGAGTATGACCGCGGTATCAAGTGGGACAAGATGAATGTTAAAAAAGAGGGTGAAAAGTGGATAGCGGCTTATCTGCCGGTGTGGCTGTATTCCTACGTGGAAAACCCCGGTTCAAATAACCAGCTTACTCACTACGTGGCAGTAAATGCACGTACTGCCGAGACCATCGGAAGTGTACCTCTAAATAAGGCCAGAGTCGGATCGATCTCCATCGGATTAGGCGTCATAGTGTTCATCCTCCTGTTACTTTCCGTATTTGGCGGTGGTGAGGCAGATGACTTCCTCTTTGCTCTTGCAGGCGGTCTGGTAGTAGGCGGATTGTTCTTTGGTCACATTTTCAGCAAGTACAGAAATACCGATGCCCGTCACCACTTTGAGACTGAGACCAAGATCAACA
>CAMODS010000085.1 GCA_946611525.1 uncultured Lachnospiraceae bacterium
AAAAACGATACAAATCCCATAAGAACTATGATAGAATGATTGACATATGAAATGCATAATACTAGCCGGTGGCTCCGGAGACAGACTTTGGCCTCTGTCACGAAAAAATGATCCCAAGCAGTTTTTGAGGCTTGGGAGAGATACATCGATCTTTCAGGATACGATAATCAGAAACCTGTCATTGTGTGACGGGTTTCTTGTGGTTACAAATCGTGACTACCAAAACACAGTTGAAAACCAGATGCTTATGTTTCAGGGTATCGATTACCAGGTGTTTTTGGAGGAAGAAGGCTGGGGCACGGCAGCGGCAGTTTTTCTGGCATTAATGTCATATCCCGAGGACGAAAAGGTTCTTATTATTCCCTCCGATCTGATGATATCCGGTGATACATATTCCGAGACCATATATGACGGTAAAAAGCTTATTTCCGATGACAGGATAGTGCTTTTTGGTATTACACCGGATGGCCCGTCACTTACTTACGGATATATCAGACATGACGACGGCAGGGTCACCCAGTTTTTGGAAAAGCCATCTGATGCTCTGGCAAAGAAGATCTTTTCCGAGGAAAATGTATTCTGGAATTCCGGCATGATACTGTCACGCTGCGGTGTACTTTTGGCTGAGATGAGAAAAGCCGCCTCCGAATACTGCCGCAGGATGAGGCCGGTTTTTGACCAGGGACAGATCGTGGATTCCCACACCACATTATTTGAAGCGTCGCTTTTTACAGATGTAGCAAAGCGCAGCATTGAGGAGCTTTTGCTGGAACAGACGGATGTGCTTTCAGTGATAAAGCTGAGATGTGAGTGGAGTGATGTATCAGATTTTTATTCCATTAAAAAAATGCTATCCGATGGCCCGGACACCCCGAGTATCATACGTGATTCAAAAGGAACTCAGATAATAAACGCTTCCACCGGAAGAGTGGTTGTGGTAAATGGCATCAGGGACGCATTTGTGGTGGACACACCGGATGCTACCTATGTCACATCTGCAGATAAGGCAGACGGTATCAGGGATATAATCAGGGAAAATGCGGACACTTTTGGGGACTATTTTTATGACAGTCCCATAGCATATAGGACCTGGGGTACGAGAGAGGTGATCCACAGGGAGCCCGGATACAGGGTTAGAAAGATCGTGATCTATCCCGGAGGATCTATTTCTCGTCATACCCATGAAAAGAGAAACGAAAATTACTCCGTGGTAAGCGGAGTGCTGTCGGTGGAGCTTGCTGATAAGACGGTAGAGCTGAAGCAGGGCGATGGGATTAATATTTTGCCAGGAATGGTGCATAGGGTGTATAATGGATCTGACAGTGAAGTTATCGCCATAGAGGTTGACACCGGTGCCGAGATCGAGGAGCAGGATATGGTTTATCTGGTATCGGAAAGTGTCTCCGACCTTCCGGCACTGTATAAGCTGTCTCCGGCCTACAAGGATTATCTTTGGGGCGGCAGCAGGCTTCGGGATATTTATAAAAAGAATACACCCTATGACATTACTGCGGAGTCCTGGGAGTTGTCTGCACATCCGGCCGGCCCGTCCACCATACGCGGCGGAGCCTTTGACGGCATGAGCTTCGATGATTTTGTGGAGGGGCATGGAGATGAGGTGCTTGGGTGGAAGAATCAGAACCTGGATCGTTTCCCACTTCTGATCAAGTTTATTGATGCGAAAAAAGACCTGTCCATACAGATACATCCTGACGATGATTATGCTTTTATCAATGAGGGTGAGTTTGGGAAAAATGAGGTATGGTATGTGATGGATGCCGAACCCGGAGCATATCTGTATTGCGGACTTAAGAAAAAGACCACGGTGGATGAGCTAAAAACCTGCCTTAAGGACAACACCGTTACGAAGCTTTTGAACCGGGTGGAGGTCAAAAAGGGCGATGTCGTTTTTATCCCCACAGGGACTATTCACGCTATCGGTGCGGGAGTTTTTATCTGTGAGATACAGCAGTCATCCAACTGTACTTACAGGCTTTATGATTATGAACGCGTGGATAAGGACGGGAACAAGCGTCCGCTCCATATAGAAAAAGCTTTGGACGTGGTGGACCTTGAGCCTTATGTGAAGAATTCATACGGTTACAGTGAGCCGGTGACGGACTATGAGGGTAATACAGCCCAGACTCTTTGCCGTTGCAAATATTTTGAATCTGTGAAGTATGAGGTTTGCGGCGAGTTGCAGATCAGGATGGATGACGCATCATTTTTGTCCATCGTGATCTTAAATGGATCGGGAAAGATATTTACCGGTGATGAAAGGATTGACTTTGAGCCCGGCGAGAGTGTATTTGTTTCATCCGGACGCAGGGTGATACATGTTGAGGGATGTTGTGAGTTTATAGCGACGCGGGTATAGAGGCAAAGGCAGCATAAGTAACAGCGGCCGATGGTTCATGACGGTGAGACCATCAGAGATATAGGAGAAGGTATATGAAAAAGCGGTTTTTAAAATGCCTGATCTGTTGTGTTATGGCAGTGGCATTAATACTTGGTTGCTTTTATGAGTTTCCTGTAGGGGGACTGCGTGCCGGAGACTATACTGTTCCTACAGAGCTAACATGGTCCACTACGAGCGGTGAGATGGGAAAGGTAAGCTTTAGGATCAATGATCCTACCAGATGCTATTATTTTCTTAGGTTATATATGAACGGGAATCACCGTGCCACATATGGACTTGGGGATCTGTCTTATCGTAACGGTGATTACTATACTACACAGCTTTATACGTCAATTGACAGCACCGGAACATATTCCTTTGAGGTGTGTATGTCTGATGATGATTCCGAGGAGAAAAAGTCACAGGCAAAGATATCCGCACGCTCGGCAGATTTTAATTATGATGATTCCGGTACGACACCCCTGCCTACTCCAACCAATCCCAGATGGGATAATACCCGTGACGGATACGCCATGTGGGATCCGGTGGCACCTGAATCAGCTGTGTATTATTATGGGGCAAGCCTGTATGATGACGCCGGCAGATTTATCGTTTCCGTGGGCTCATATAATACAAGCGTCAACTTAAGCGATTATCTGGCAAATACTGACACCACCGGATACAGATTCAAGGTGACAGCCTATTCCAGGGATATTGAGCATTATCAGAAAAGTGCTGCTTCCGGGATGTCAGGATTTTATACTCCATCGATCGAAACCATGTCTGCAGGAGACGCCATAAATCAGACTTTTAGAAATGTTTCATCCGGTGGCTTTGGGCCCAATGTGGATGCATTAAAGAACGCATATTCAACCGATGACCGGAAGGAAACCATGAAGTCTGCTATCATCGGTAGTGAGTCGGTGCAGGATACCATAAGGTCATTGGAAAGCGGATATGCTGCAGAAAAGGGTATTACCGTAAATCCCCCGGTCTCACAGGTGCCGGAGGTTGCAGCGTCGGAGATATCCGTGGTGGGAGCCGGGCTCTCCGCGACTGCAGGCTCCACCATAGGGCTTACAGTTACACCTGTCACCCGAAGCAGGGAATATGATACCGATATTTATACCAATGCACTGTCATTTAACATGTCGCTATTTGAAGAGGACGGAAGACGCAGGTCCGAGATTACCACACTGGATATCCCTGTTGTGATCACATTGCCCGTGCCCACAAGTATTGCGGCCGATAGACTTTTTATATTGCATTTTTTAAGCGATGGAACTTTTGAGAGGATCACACCTGTCATTACTCCGGATGGAAGACATGCCAGGTTTTGTATTTACCATTTCTCTGATTTTATGATGGTGGAACAAAAGCAGTCCTCTGGGAATACGCCAAGCAATCCGCCTGCTACAGATAATACAGATAATGGAAACAGAAATGACCCGGGTAATCAGAATAACGGCGGCTCGTCTTCAGGGACAACCCCATCCGGACGCTCAAGTACCGGGTCGTCTGCGTCGGACAATACAAATACCGTGAAGACAAAACCCATCAAATACAGGGATGTGCCCGGAGATCCATATACGGTGCTCATAGATCATGGCGTATCAACCAATACCGACGTGGTCATCCTGACCAATTTTATGGTTAAGGTGGGAGATACGGTAATGGTAAAAAATGACGACACGGGGATCACGTCTGCATACAAGATTTCGCCATCGGGAGGGGTTTCATACTTTGCTGAGGATGTACCCGACGACGTCGATGTGGTCAGAGTTCCTGACACCATCACTATAAACGACTGCAAGCACCCTGTCACCAGGGTGGGTAACAGTGCTTTTTACGGTAATGACAATATACGTGTTGTTAAGGTAGGGGAAAACGTCAGGTCAATAGGAAGAGACGCTTTCAGGGACTGTAAAAACCTAAAGAGAGTGATTTTGCCTTCAAGTCTTGTAAAGATCAGGGAGCGGGCTTTTTATGGAAATGACAGGCTTATGTTAATAGAGATCGAATCTTCTGATCTGAAAAGTATCGGTAAAAAAGCCTTTTTCAAGATCGGCGACAATGCAACCGTTGATATCGAAGCAGATGGTAAGGAATACAAAAGTATTGTTTCCAGGATAAAGAAATCAGGACTATCAGGTGAGATGAAATTTGAGTCCTATTGATAACGGAGGTTTTAAATGAGTAGAGTATACGGGGTGATAATGGCCGGCGGAGGAGGCACACGATTCTGGCCATTGTCCAGACACACCATGCCAAAGCAGCTTCTAAACCTCAGCGGCAAAGACCGCATGATAAATGAGACCGTGGACAGGATCGCCACAGTGGCAGATAAGGAAGACATCTTTATTGTTACAAATGTGGATCAGGTTCCCGGGATGCAGGCAGCAGTAACAGTGACAGGAAGGGTGGCACCGGACCACATTTTAGCAGAACCCTCGGCACGCAACACCGCTGCGTGTATAGGCTATGCGGCAATGGAGATCATTAAAAAATATGGTGACGGTATAATGACTATTTTCCCTTCGGACCACTTTATCAGAGATCAGAAGGCCTTTGAAAGTGTTCTCAACTATGCCTGTGAGGTTGCGGATAAGGAGGATTGTCTGGTGACCCTGGGCATTACGCCTACCTTTGCATGTACGGGATACGGTTATATAAAATACGATCGTGCATCTGCGAAAGAAGGATTGTCAGCATGCCGCGTGGAGGAGTTTCGTGAAAAGCCGGATCAGGCTACTGCTGAAAAATATGTGGCCGATGGAAATTATGCATGGAACTCAGGCATGTTTGTCTGGAAGGCATCCGTGATCCTTTCTCAGATGAAGGTGCTTTTGCCGGATGTTTATGAGTGTATAGAAAAGATAGGGGAGGCTATGGGAACTCCTGAGGAGAAGCGGGTTATAGAAGAGGTGTACCCCACTATACCTTCTATCTCCATCGATTACGGTATCATGGAAAAGGCTTCTGATGTTCGCGTGATATCTGCTGACATGGGCTGGTCCGATGTGGGCAGCTGGGACAATCTCGGGGAGATCTATGAGGAAGACAACGATGGTAATGTTTTTGCCGGAGATCATCTTGCCATAGACACAAAGGGATGTATCACTTATTCAGGAAAGAGGCTCATCACCACCATCGGCGTGTCGGATCTCATAGTGGTAGAGACTGATGATGCTATCCTGGTATGCGACAAATCACGGGCACAGGATGTGAAACTTGCAGTGGAGAAGCTGAAAACCGAAGGGCGCAAAGAGCTTTTATAAACTTGTCATCCTGAGCGAAGCGAAGGATCTCGAAGCAAGGGATCTTTAAAGAGAGGAGTATGGTTATGTCAAAAGAAATCCACGGCGAAGCCGAACTGACTTTTTTCGAAGCCACAAGTATCATAGTAGGACACGGAGTGGGCTCCGGTATCCTGTCGGTGCCTTTTTTGGCCTCACGTAACAGCTGGTGGGACATGCTATGGATCATAGCCCTGGCATACTGTATCAATCTGATCATGCATTTTATGATAGCGGAGCTGTCCTACAACAACGACGGAGCTCAGTTTATCGCATGCTTTGAAAAGGAACTTTTCACCGGCAAGTTTAAAAAGATAGCCACCTGGATCGCTTTTGGGCTATTGGCGCTTTCCGTATTGGTAAATGTAGCCGGTTTTATTGCAGGTGCTGCGGCAGTTTTTTCATCCTGGTTCGGAATGCCCCGGATC
>CAMODS010000086.1 GCA_946611525.1 uncultured Lachnospiraceae bacterium
ATCATAGTGATCGAGATAAATCCCAGAACTTCGAGATCTTCGGCTTTGGCATCCAAAGCTACCGGCTTCCCTATCGCTTTAGTATCTGCAAAGCTGGCAGCGGGGCTTCTTTTATCAGACATCCCCTGCGGCAAGTACGGTACACTGGACAAGTACCATCCCGACGGGGACTACGTGGTAGTAAAGTTTGCCCGCTGGGCCTTTGAAAAGTTCAAGGGCGTGGAGGACAAGCTGGGCACCCAGATGCGTGCTGTGGGTGAGGTCATGTCCATAGGCAAAAACTACAAGGAGGCTTTCCAGAAGGCGATCCGTTCTCTGGAAAAGGGCCGCTACGGTCTGGGACATGTAAAGGATTTTGATACCCTTGGAAAAGATGAGCTTTTGCGCAGGCTTTACATTCCAAGTTCAGAGAGGCATTTTCTCATGTATGAAGCCATCAGGGCCGGCGCTACAAACGAGGAGATCCACGAGCGCACAAGCGTAAAGGAATACTTCATCCAGCAGATGAGAGAACTGGTGGAGGAAGAGGAAGAGCTTCTTAAGTCAAAGGGCAGTCTGCCTTCGGATGATGCACTTATCAGTGCCAAAAAGAACGGCTTTTCCGACAAGTACCTGTCCGAGATTTTAGAGATCCCGGAGGAGGATATCAGGAATCGCCGCATAGAGCTTGGCCTGTCACAGGCATGGCAGGGCGTTCATGTCAGCGGCACCGAGGACAGCGCTTACTATTATTCCACTTATAATGATGTGGACAAAAATGATGTCTCCACTGACAAAAAGAAGGTGATGATCTTAGGCGGCGGTCCCAACCGTATCGGCCAGGGTATCGAGTTTGACTACTGCTGCGTACATGCGGCACAGTCCTTAAAGAAATTGGGGTTTGAGACAATTATCGTAAACTGCAATCCCGAGACGGTTTCTACGGATTATGATACTTCGGACAAGCTTTACTTTGAGCCTCTTACTTTGGAGGATGTGCTTTCCATCTATGAAAAGGAGAAGCCCGAGGGAGTCATCGCCCAGTTTGGCGGCCAGACACCTTTAAATCTGGCGGCGGATCTGCAAAAATACGGTGTAAAGATCCTGGGTACATCTCCCGAGGTCATCGATCTGGCAGAGGACAGGGATCAGTTTAGGGCGATGATGGATAAGCTTTCCATCCCCATGCCGGAAAGCGGCATGGCAACTACCGTAGAGGAGGCCATAGATATCGCTGCAAAGATCGGTTACCCTGTGATGGTGCGTCCTTCTTATGTATTGGGCGGCCGCGGCATGGAGGTGGTCTACGATGAAGAATCCATGACAGATTATATGCAGGCAGCAGTTGGTGTGACTCCGGACCGTCCCATCCTTATCGACCGTTTTTTGGTACATGCCATGGAGTGTGAGGCCGATGCTATCTCCGATGGTGAGCATGCCTTTGTGCCGGCTGTGATGGAGCATATCGAGCTGGCAGGTATCCATTCCGGTGACTCGGCTTGTATCCTTCCTTCAAAGCATATTCCAAAGGACCTTTTGGAGACCATCAGGGACTATACCAGACGTATCGCAGAGGAGATGCATGTGGTGGGACTTATGAACATGCAGTATGCCATCGAAAACGGCAGGGTGTATGTGCTGGAGGCCAATCCCAGAGCTTCCAGGACTGTGCCTTTGGTTTCAAAGGTTTGCGGCATCTCCATGGTGCCCATCGCTACGGACGTTATTACAAAGGAGCTTACGGGACGTCCTTCACCGGTGCCCGAGCTTCATGAGAGGGATATTCCTTACTGCGGAGTAAAGGAGGCAGTATTCCCGTTTTCCATGTTCCAGGAGGTGGATCCGGTCCTGGGGCCTGAGATGCGCTCCACAGGAGAGGTGCTGGGTATCGCATACTCAGCCGGCGAGGCATTTTACAAGGCGCAGGAGGCAGCAAGCGGAGCCCTTCCCATGTCCGGAACGGTGCTTATCTCCGTAAACAGAAAAGACAAGCCCGAGGTGGTGGAGATCGCCAGGGCATTTTATGATGATGGCTTTAACATCATGGCCACCGGCACCACCTACGAGCTTATTTCACAGTCGGGCATTCCGGCGGAAAAGGTGAAAAAGCTCTACGAGGGTCAGCCCAACATTTTGGACCACATGACCAACAAAAAGATCCAGCTCATCATAAATACTCCGGTGGGCAAGGACAGTGTACATGACGACAGTTACCTTAGAAAGGCAGCCATAAAGCAAAAGATCCCTTACATCACCACCATAGCCGCAGCCAGGGCAGCAGCCGAGGGTATTGCGGTGTTAAAGGAGCAGGGAAACGGCAATATCCACAGCCTCCAGAAGTGGCATGAACGCATAAAGTAACGGGCGAAAACTGCGTAGATACGGAGGCGGTTTTTAACTTGTAGGAAGGTGCGATTTGTGATAACATAGATGGTATTCACGGATAGGATTTCTGCCGCGATGTATTGTATAAAAAAGGAGGATATTTATTATGGGAAACAAGTACGAGGGGACACAGACTGAAAAGAATCTTCAGGCAGCTTTTGCCGGTGAGTCACAGGCAAGGAATAAGTACACCTATTTTGCTTCCATAGCTAAAAAAGAGGGCTATGAGCAGATCGCTGATCTTTTCTTAAAGACAGCTGATAACGAGAAGGAGCATGCAAAGCTTTGGTGCAAGGAGCTTGGCGGCATCGGCACTACCCCCGAGAACCTTAAGGCAGCAGCAGACGGTGAGAATTACGAGTGGACCGACATGTATGTTGAGTTTGCTGAGACCGCAGAAAAAGAGGGTTTCAAGTGGCTTGCTGAGAAGTTCCGTCAGGTCGCTGAGATAGAGAAGAAGCATGAGGAAAGATATCGTGCACTGCTTCACAATGTTGAGGCACAGGAGGTATTCAAAAAGAGCGAAGTTAAGGTTTGGGAGTGCCGCAACTGCGGACATATTGTGGTTGGTACCGAGGCTCCCGCAGTTTGTCCTGTATGCGCTCATCCTCAGGCATACTTTGAGGTACATGGCGAAAACTATTAAGGTATTTTAGACAGACAGCATATGGAAAGTAAAGTGCAGATCCCTGTGCCTGAGGCCGGTGCCATGTTTGCCCTTTTGGGACATCCCGTGGCGCACAGCATGTCGCCAGCCATGCACAATGCAGCGTTTAAAAAGCTGGGGATCGATGCAAAATATGTATTGATAGATGTTTTAGAAGATGATCTGCCCGGCGTAGTCCTTTCTCTTCGAGATATGGGGTACGCCGGGTGGAATATTACTATGCCATTAAAGTCAGCCATGGTGCCGTACTGTGACAAGCTTAGCGATGCAGCCAGACTCTGCGGTGCAGTAAACACAGTGGTGGTGCGGGATGGCAGACTTTTTGGTTACACTACCGATGGCAGGGGTTATACAAAGAGCCTTGCGGATAGTGATGCTTATCCCGATGGCGGATCTGCAGGTGATCTTGGTACGGTGACCGGCAGGACGCTTACGATTTTAGGATGTGGCGGCGCCGCCCGTTCTATCATAGTTGCTGCAGCCATAGACGGGGCCTTACGGATCCACGTCTGCAAGAGGAAAAACGCCTCCTTTGATGAGGCTGTGGCTTTTTGCTGGCAGGTATCTCAGGAGACAGGGACACCCATCGACGTGGTAAACATGAATGAGCCGGTTGACTTGAAATGGGCCATAGACGACGCCGACATTTTGACCAATGCCACAAATGTTGGCATGGAGGGCGGCGATATGTCATCACCGGTACCTGCGGAGTTTTTAAGAAGAGACCTTTTGGTCAGTGACATCATCTACCATCCCGAGATGACGAGGCTCCTTTCGGATGCGAAAAATGCCGGAGCCCGGATACACAGTGGCAAGTGGATGCTTTTGTACCAGGGTGCGGAGGCGTTTCGTCTGTGGACCGGAGAGGATATGCCGGTAGAGGATGTGAAGCGCGTGTTTGAGTAAAGATCCTTTGTTGCGCCAGGGCTTATTGCAGTTTCATTCGGGGTAGTGTAGCGACGAAGGATCTCTGGGAGTATAGATGCAGATTAAAGTAGACGGGTACAACATAAACTACAAGATCACCGGAGAGGGTGAAAAAACGGTGGTGATGCTCCAGGGCTGGGGTACCACCATGGATATGTATGATTCGGTGGCGGCGGCCATTTTTGACAGATGCCGTTTTATCCAGCTTGATCTCCCCGGCTTCGGTGGTTCCGATGAGCCAAGGGAGCCCTGGAGCGTGTCGGATTTCAGTGATTTTTTCTGCAAGTTTTTAGAGGCTTTGGGTGTGGACAGGACCAGCCTTATAGGCCATTCCTACGGTGGACGCATGATCATCGATCTGGCCACACGGGAGCATATTCCTTTTGAAATTGAAAAGATAGTACTTATTGATTCTGCGGGTATCATGCCAAAGCGCTCCGCAAAGCAAAAGGCACGTATCCGCATGTATAAGATGATAAAAAAGATAGCGGACATGGACCTTGTCTACAAGCTTTTTCCCGAGCTTATAGATGAGTGGAGGAGCCGACAGGGCTCGGCAGATTACCGGGCGGCGTCACCCATGATGCGCCAGTGCCTGGTCCGCGCCGTAAATGAGGATATGACGGATCGCCTGCCGCGTATTGGGCAGGAGGTGCTTTTGATATGGGGAGATGCCGACACGGCCACTCCCATTTCCGATGCAAAAACGATGGAGCAGCTCATTCCAAATGCGGGGCTTTGTGTTTTGGAGGGCTGCGGTCATTACTCCTATCTGGAGCAGCCGGCAGTTTTTGCAAATATTATGAGATCGTATTTTTAGATCCTTCGCTGCGCTCAGGATGACAGGGGGAGAGGATCCTTCGCTGCGCATGGGATGAGTAAGGAACGGGATCCTTCGCTGCGCTCAGGATGACAAGAGGAAAAGATGACGATAATAGTAACCACAATTTTAATCACAGCACTTTTTATACCGGCCTGCTACATGGCACTGACTCACAACATGCATATGTTCCAGCAAAATGGCTACAAAAACGGGGAGCATATGTCGTGGCTTAACCGCACCCTAAAGCGGCAGTGGCTTTTGCTCTTTGGAGGTGTGCTGGGAGTGGTGCGCCTGATACTTGGCTTTATGATGACTTCAGCGCCCATCCGGGTTGTTACAGTGATCATAGATGTGCTTTGCATACTTACGCTGATACTTTGCTACTATGTGTTTAGGGCGATGAACCGCCTCAACAACAAAAAGAAGCTGGTCTACACTGCCAGGGTAAAGCGCATGATCGTTACCGAGATTTTGGTAATGGTGATCCTTTTGGTTTTAAGTGCGGTGTTTTTGCCATTCGGGTGTTTTTCCGGGGCGGTGATGATACTCATGTGCCTGCAGTGGATACTTCCGGTGGTGGCCAACATAATAAACCATCCCATTGAAAAGGCAGGACATGACAAGTTTATAAACAGTGCAAAAAAGAAGCTTGCCGATGCCAAGGACCTTACGATCATTGGTGTTACCGGAAGCTACGGCAAGACCAGCGTGAAGTTTTATCTGAACACTCTTTTGTCTGAGCACTTCAATGTGCTGGTGACACCGGAGAGTTACAATACTCCCCTCGGTGTGGTAAAGACTATTAATGAGAAGCTTACTTCCACCCATGAGATATTTGTCTGCGAGATGGGAGCCAGGCATGTGGGGGATATAAAGGAGATCTGTGATATCGTTCATCCCCATCATGGTGTGATCACAAGTATCGGGCCGCAGCATCTTGAGACATTTTTTAATATGGAAAATATAAAGTCCACCAAGTTTGAACTGGCGGATGCCCTGCCCGAGGGCGGGATGCTGTTTTTAAACTGGGATAACGAGTACATCCGGGACAAGGCCGGGGAGTACAGCGATGGAAAGGTGAAGATTCTTCGCTTCGCTCAGAATGACACCGGACAGACCGGAGATGCTTCCTGTCATCCTGAGGAGCGAAGCGACGAAGGATCTTACTTTGCTTCAGATATCCGTGTTTCCCAGCTGGGGACGGAGTTTACAGTCACGGCTCCGGGGGGCGAGACGGAGCGCTACCAGATGCGTCTGGTAGGTGAGCATAATGTGATAAATGTGGTGGGCGCCATAT
>CAMODS010000087.1 GCA_946611525.1 uncultured Lachnospiraceae bacterium
ATCTGTGTTATGGAGGTGTCATCCCAGGGACTGATGATGCACAGGGTGGATGGTTTCACCTTTGAACTGGGCATTTTTACAAATATCTCTCCGGACCATATCGGTCCAAACGAACATGAGGATTTTGATGATTATCTCCGCTGCAAGGGGATGCTCTTTACCCGCTGCAGGCACGGTATAGTAAACGGTGATGACGAGCATGTACAGGATGTATTAAAGGGTCACACCTGCACCGTAACATCCTATGGACTTTCCGAGGACAACGATTATGTGGCCAAAAATATTGAGCTTTTCATGGGCAACGGATTTTTGGGTATCATATACAGGGTTACGGGTCTGGAGAACTTCGACGTGGAAGCTCATCTTCCCGGCAAGTTTTCCGTATACAACACCCTCGCGGCCATCGCCATCTGCCACCACTACGGCGTGACGCGGGATCTGATGCATTCGGCTCTTAAAAACGCCAGGGCAAAGGGACGCATTGAAATGATCAAGGTGTCCAATGATTTTTCGCTGATGATCGACTATGCCCATAATGCCATGGCACTGGAAAGTTTACTTACCACTCTTAAGGAGTACGAGCCCGGCAGGCTGGTATGCCTCTTTGGCTGCGGTGGCAACCGGTCAAAGCTTAGGCGCTACGAGATGGGTGAGGTCTCTGGCAAGCTGGCGGATCTTACGGTGGTAACTTCAGACAACCCCAGGGATGAGGATCCCATGGATATCATAAACGACATCATAGAGGGGGATGAAAGTCATGGAGCACTCAAGGCTACCGGCGGCAAGTATGTCACCATCCCGGACCGCAAGGAAGCCATCCGCTATTGTATCAAAAACGGCAAGCCCGGGGATGTAATAGTTTTGGCAGGCAAGGGTCACGAGGACTATCAGGAGATCAAAGGCAAAAAGTATCCCATGGACGAGCGGGTGTTGATAAAGGAGATACTTGAAGAGGAAGCCTGAGGCAGGGGCTTTAAACTGCCATTTGCATAAGGAAGTAAGCGCATAATGTATGCAGACGTTATCATTGATATATCACATGAAAAATTGGATCGGCCTTTTCAGTACGCCATCCCAAAGCATCTCGAGGACAAGATACGTCCGGGAAGCCGCGTGGTAATTCCCTTTGGCAGGGGCGATCGGCAGATCGAAGGCTTTGTTACGGGCCTTTCCTATACCCCTGAGATAGAGCCCGAGCGGATAAAGGAGATCATCGGTACACCTTCTGATGAGATGTCCATAGAGGCCCAGCTTATAGGTCTGGCGGCATGGATGAAGTCGCACTATGGCGGCACCATGACCCAGGCGCTAAAGACGGTCATCCCCGTAAAGAAAAAAGAGGCCCATAAAAACCAAAAGTATGTAAGCCTCGTTCCGGATGAAAAAGCGGCAAAGGATATCCTGGATGACATGTGTGGTAAAAAGAACCACAGCATACCCAAGGAGAGGCTCTTAAGAGCTCTGATCGAGGATGGCACCATGCCGTGGGAGGCTATCACCATTAAGCTCAACATCCCCTCGGCAGCCATACGTGACCTTGAAAAAAAAGGAGTGGTAAAGGTAACACAGGAGAGGCGGTATCGTCTGACCACCGACAGCCTGGATACGGATGACAGGAGGGTGGAGCTTACTGAAGAGCAAAAGCAGGTGCTAAAGGAATACCACGACACCCTGGATGAAAAAAAGCCATATCTCCTCTACGGTGTCACCGGCAGCGGCAAGACTGAGGTGTATCTTCAGATGATAGAGGAGGTGATAGCCCGCGGACAGCAGGCCATAGTCCTGATCCCCGAGATATCCCTGACCTATCAGACCCTGGCCAGGTTTTACAGGCGCTTTGGAGAAAAGGTCTCCACCATCAACAGCAGACTCTCGCCCGGTGAGCGCTATGACCAGTTTGAAAGGGCAAAAAAGGGAGAACTGTCGGTTATGATAGGCCCCCGTTCCGCCCTTTTTACCCCCTTTCCCGATCTGGGCATCATCATTATGGATGAGGAGCATGACGATTCCTACAAATCGGAGCAGATCCCCAGGTATCATGCCAGGGAGACGGCTGTGCACAGGGGAGAAATGTGTGGCGCAACGGTTGTCCTTGGAAGCGCCACCCCTTCTATGGAAAGCTTTTCGAGAGCGCAGGCAGGTGAATACAGGGCCCTTAGAATGGCCCACAGAGTGAGTGAAAAAAAGCTTCCGTCCTGCCGGATAGTGGATATGCGGGAGGAGCTTAAGCACGGCAACCGCACCATGTTTTCAGAGGAACTCGCAGAAGCGATACGGGATAGGCTTTTAAAAAAAGAACAGATCATGCTTTTTTTAAACAGACGGGGCTTGGTGTCGTCCGTTTCTTGTCGTGAATGTGGACATGTGGTAAAATGTCCTCATTGTGATGTATCACTTTCATTGCATCGTGACGGGATGCTTACCTGTCACTATTGCGGGTATACCACACCCAATGTTAAAAACTGTCCCAAATGCGGTTCCAGATATATCCGTGGTTTTCGGGCGGGCACCCAGTCCATAGAGGAGGCTCTTATCAAGGAGCATCCCGGTATCAGGGTGCTTCGGATGGATGCAGACACCACTAAGGGTAAGGACGGCCACAGGAGCATACTTGAGGCCTTTGCCAACAGACAGGCCGACGTGCTGGTAGGCACACAGATGATAGTTAAGGGTCACGATTTTCCCGGAGTTACATTAATGGGGATCATGGTGGCTGATATATCTCTTAACGTATCCGACTACAGGGGTACGGAGAGAACCTTTCAGATGCTGACCCAGGCAGCAGGCAGGGCGGGCAGGGGAGACATCCCCGGTGACGTGGTGATCCAGACCTACCAGCCGGACAATTACAGTGTTGTGACTGCGGCAGCACAGGACTATGACAGCTTTTACGAAAAAGAGGCGGCTTTCAGGAGGCTTATGAAGTATCCTCCTTTTTCGCATCTTTTGTGTATACAGATCACATCGGAGGATGAGGCCCAGGCCGACGGCAGGGCGGCGCAGCTGAAGGATCTGATAACAGAGCTTTCAGTGATAGGATCCAAGGTGATGGGGCCGTCTGAGGCGCTTATCGGAAAGCTTCGCGATGTATACCGCCGGGTGATCTATATCAGAAATGACGATGTAAACAGGCTTGTTCTCATAAAGGATGAGATAGAGCGATATCTTTTAAATGATAAGGGCTTTAAAAAAGTCTATGTAAGCTTTGATCTGGATCCCATGAATATGATGTAGACAAAGCCTGAAAGAACGAAAGGAAGTATAATGGCACTTAGAGAGGTAAGATTGCAGGGCGATCCCATTTTGACCAAGGAATGCCGTCCTGTAAAGGAGTTAAAGGAGAGAGATCAGCAGCTTATCGATGACATGATCGAGACCATGTATGCCCACGAGGGTGTTGGGCTGGCTGCACCCCAGGTGGGAGTGTTAAAGCAGATCGCTGTTATCGATGTAAGCGAGAACAAGGACGATCCCATAGTTTTTATAAATCCTAAGGTGGTAGAGACTGACGGTGAACAAAAGGGACCTGAGGGGTGCCTTTCGGTGCCGGGTCTTTATGGAGATGTTACCAGGCCCAACCATGTTGTGGTGGAGGCACTTGACCGCAATATGGAGCCCTTTACCATTGAGGGAGAGGAGCTTTTTGCAAGGGCAGCCTGCCATGAGATCGATCATTTGAGTGGTCACATGTATACGGAGCTGGCAGAGGGACCTCTTTACGAGATGGAAGATGAACATGACGAGAATGAATAGCCAATATGACTGAGAAGACCGGGAGGAAAAGATGAACATTATTTTTATGGGGACACCTGATTTTGCTGTAGGTACGCTTGAGGCTTTGGTAAAGGAGGGCCATAATGTGGTATTGGCTGTGACCCAGCCTGACAGGCCTGTCGGCCGGCATCAGGAGATGACGGCACCTGCGGTAAAGGAGTGGGCCGAGGCTCATGACATCATGGTTTACCAGCCTGAGACAGTAAAGGATCACCACGTGATATCTGAGCTGCGTGAGATCAATGCGGATATTTTTGTTGTTGCCGCATTTGGACAGATCCTTCCTCAGGAGCTTTTAGAGGTTCCCAAGTACGGCTGCATCAATGTTCATGCATCCCTTTTGCCAAAGTACCGCGGAGCGTCCCCCATCCAGTGGGCAATACTTAACGGTGATAAAAAGACGGGAGTTACCATCATGCAGATGGGGCCCGGGCTTGATGACGGTGATATCATCATGCAGGAGGAGGTTGAGATAGCACCCGACGAGACCGGTGGTACCCTTTTTGACAAGCTCTCCGTCATAGGCGGCAATCTCTGCTGCATGGCACTAAAGGCCATAGAGGAGGGGGTGGCTGAGCGTCATCCTCAGGATGAGAGTCAGTCCTCATACGTGGGGATGATCAAAAAAGAGATGGGGCTTATCGACTTTAAAAAGAGCGCTGATGAGATATGCAGATATGTCAGGGGTCTACGTCCCTGGCCCGGTACCTACACCAAGTTTGGCGCCACCACCATGAAGGTTTGGTCTGCTTCACGTGAGCCGTTTTTGGAAAACATGCTTGGTGAAAAACTGATCGGTAACATTTTTGCAAACCAGACCGCCCCCGGTACCATAGTCCATGTGGACAAGGAGCACCTTTTGGTACAGACCGGTGAGGGCTTTTTATCCATCAAGGAGGTGCAGATGGAGGGCAAAAAGAGGATGGATGTCAGCGACTTTTTAAACGGCTATTCCGTGGATATAGGCGAAAAGCTGGGATGATCTTTGATGAGTGAGATAAATCTGCGCCGGCTGGCGCTTGAGGTAATGACCGGGGTGTGGGAGCATGGCAGATATCTGTCGCCCACCCTTGACGGTATATTTGATCGATATGGGGATATTGACAGACGGGGGCGCGCTTTTTTGACGCGCCTTTGTTTCGGCACAGAGGAGAAGCTGATCTTTTTGGATGAGGTGATAGGAAGCTATTCATCTACGCCCATTAAAAAGATGAGACCGGCCATGAGAGGGATCATGAGGCTTTCCGTATATCAGATCTTTTTCATGGACAGTGTGCCGGATCACGCCATAGTATCGGAGGCGGTGAGCCTTGCAAAAAAGAAAGGCCTTTTTAATCTGTCGGGCTTTGTAAACGGAGTGCTGCGTTCCATACTTCGGGATGGCAGGGATCATGAAGCGGCGCTAAAGAGGCTCATAGACAAAAAGTCCGGCGACGATGACTATGAGACATCCGTCAGGTACAGCATTCCGGAATGGATGATAAGGCTGTGGCGTAATGATTACGGAGATAGCATCTGCAAAGAGATCTGTGAGGGCTTTATGAGCCCGTCCCCCCTTACCTTTTGGACAAACACTGATCCGGTGGAGATAAAAAAGACAGATTCACCAAACGGCAGCGTTAAAGAACTGGAGGGCTTTTTAGAGGGTGGCTTTTATGTTATGGATGAATCCTCCATGCAGCCTGTTTTTATGGCAGGTATAAAGCCTGGGGATGTGGTGCTTGATGTATGTGCAGCGCCGGGAGGTAAGTCCCTTTTGGCCGCACGCCTTGGCGGAGTTGTTGAGTCCAGGGACATTTCCGATGACAAGATAAGCCTCATCGAAGAAAACATAAAAAGGCTTAGGATGGAGGATAAGGTATCTGCCAAAAAATGGGATGCCACTGTGGATGATCCTTCATGTCATAAAAAATACGACGTAGTGATAGCGGATCTGCCCTGCTCGGGACTTGGGATCATTGCAAAAAAGCCGGAGATCAGGTACAGAGTCAAGGCAGAGGACATAGATGCCCTAAGGGATATCCAAAGGAACATACTTGATACGGTATATGATTACGTAAAGCCCGGAGGCAGGCTCGTTTTTTCAACCTGCACCATAAACCTGCGGGAGAATGACCAAAATGCCGGGGACTTTTTGAAGCGACATACAGACTATAAGATGGAAGAAAAAAAGCAGATCCTCCCAAAGGCGGGAGAGTGTGACGGCTTTTTTGTTACGGTGATGAAGCGTGATTGATTTAAGATCATTAACATATGATGAGCTGACGAC
>CAMODS010000088.1 GCA_946611525.1 uncultured Lachnospiraceae bacterium
CACAGGTAAGTTGCCTCCCAATACTATATCTGCATCCAGTTTAATGTGAATATCACTTATGGGATTCGTGGGCCATACTGATTGAAGCTCGTTCCAGTTGCTAACAATGTACGGATCTGAAGCCGTACCGCTGCCGCCGGCGGCCTTCACCGTCCCCAGTGAAGCCACGCTGCCATCCAATGCGCCCACGGTGATCAGGGCCATAATAAGTACATAGGCAAAAAATACTACGCCTTTAGTTTTTATCCGTTTTTTCCTTCTGCTCATCTTCATATCAGGTCTCCTTCAGTTGCAGGCAGTTGATCCATCACCTATGACTATACATATCCCGTATTACACAAACATTACACAACGTAAGGCAAAACAGCAAATGATCCTTATTCTTTATATCGGAAGAAAAAAGAAGACAGGTAACCGCCCTGTCTCCCTATTTTTTATTCAATATCCAAAAAGTCAGTAAATCCGGTTTCCGAAAGAATGTCCATGAATACATCATTTACGTTTTTGAGCACCATGCGACCATCCTTTTCCTCCAGGACCTGATATGCGCCAAGGATGACCCTGAGTCCCGCAGATGAAGTGTAGGGGCAATCCTTCAGATCAAAATGCACCTCCATCACATCATCAAGCTGTCCCTCCAGCTCCGCCTTGAGCTGGGGCGCCGTCTTTATATCAAGCTCTCCCGATATGGCAACGTTTAGTACATCCCCGTTCTTTTCCTTTGTAACTGTCATAAAATCTCTCCTTTCAGCCTTTGCTTATCCTCATACATCTCTTTGTCTGCCCGCTCAAATATATCCGAAACAAAGCTGTCAGTCTCAGGATTATATTCTGCCATACCTGCGGCTAAGATCACACCCTTGCCTTCCCTCTTGTTGGCAAGCATCTGGCCACGTAATTTTTCCATCAGTTCGTACCTGGCTTCATAGTCATTCCCTCGCAGGAAAACTGCAAACTCGTCACCGCCCACTCTGAATACGGGACTGTGAACAAAAATGTCACACAAAATCTGTGATGTCTCCTTGATGTACTCATCTCCTGCGGTATGTCCCAAGGTATCATTTATCTGCTTGAGATTGTTGGTGTCACATACGACAAGCGCAAAGGACAGGTAATCCATGCCCCTATCCATATTTTCCTGAACACTTTCTTCCAGCTCTTTGTATGCCGTCTTATTCTTTACTCCGGTGAGCTCATCACGTCTTGCCAGCGCTTTTTCAGCTTTAAGCTCCCTGAAATGCTGTTTTTCTTTTCGGATCTCTTTATCAACATTTTCTATACCTATGATAAAGTGGGTTCCATCACTGCTTTTACGAACCGTCATCCTGACATATTCAAGTCTGCCGGACACCATGATGCGGTAATCCATACTCCGGCGTTTGCGACTCTCCATTGCAGAGATCATGCTGTCCTTATCCAAAAAATCTGTCACCTGCTCGCAATCCTGTCCATATACGATTCGAGGCAATTTATCAATAGCTTCTGAAAAGAAATCTTTGCCGGAATCATTGATCTCTAACTGACCGTATATGTTGTTGACCTGATAAGAGACATAGGATGAATCATCAATATTTACATAGTAGATATCATCATAGTTTGAAGCCAGACTCTCAGCGATCTGACCAAATGTAATGGTCTTCTTCTGGTTTTCCTTTTGTTGTTTTTCTGCCATAAGCTCATCTTCTATATCCTTCTCATAGAAGATAAGAAACTGGTCATTGCTTTCACGCATCACGGTAAACAGGAAAAACCTGGGCTTTCCATCCACCATAACCCTGTATTTAAATGAAAAAGAACGCCTACTTTCCAGATTCTTTAACATTGACTCTTTGTCGTAAAAGCTTTTTGCGTATTCCTGATCGTCAGGATAAACACAATCGTCAATGCTTTCTATTGCCTCCCTGAAGAAATCCCTGCCTGTCGCGTTTGCATTCAGAGAAGAATACTTCTGGCTTTCGGCAAATGTAAGATACTCTCCCGTTGCTATTTCAATGTAAAATATGACTTCATAATCCTCCGCCATGGCCGCGGAAATATTGTCATGTATCTCCTTTTCCTTTTTTTCACCGGATTGCACGAAGGAATGCACCAGGCATATTCCGAGCATAAGCCCCACTGAATAAGACGGAAGAAAGGCATATATTATCTGGAATACCAAAAACAACCCCAGCACTATGCTTGTAACCGCCACAGCATGGTATCTAAACCTTTGGCGCCCTGCAGTTCTGTTTGCAACGTGGAGCATATATAGGGTAATAACGACATAGAATACTATCTGGAGTATAAAAGATACGTTCCTTCCGACTTCTCCGATGTATTCATGGGCGTCATTAAAGGAAAACATAAACTGGTAAAAATGGTTGAGCATAAGACAAACAATGCCTATGCTAACCATTACCCACACTCCATATAGCAGCAACTTACTGCTGCGACGTCCACTCTTGTCCAGATATGCGACTATAAACCGCGTCCAGGTCAGCATGGTCAAAAGCATGAAGATAAAATAAAAAACCGTAAAGGAATAAGTGAAGGGGAATATCCCGGGGATGTCCCTGTACTCGTACAAAACTCCCCACATCATATCCACAATAAAGTAGCAATTCGCAGTCAATAAAAACCAGTTGTAGCGAATGAACGCCAACTTTTGTTTATCCGGATCCTTTGCAAAAAATCCATTATTCCTGACCGATTCCCAGTTAAGGATTACATTCATCAACAGCATTGATGCCGGCCCCATTGAATACAACATTAGTTCCGTTTCCTCCGTATGTTACAGATCAGTTCCCGACTGATCCTGTCTCTCACCCTGTAATCCCCCTCAAACATTTTATTAAAAGCGCGCCATAAATGGCGCGCTTTAAGAAAGACCGTCTACATAAGTCCTGCAGTCTTGACCTTTTCGAGCTCATTATCACTGATATACGCTTCGTAAACTCCGTTTTCTGTTCTAAAGTCCACATCCCTTTCAAGGACAGTCTGAACTTTCCCTTCATATATCATGGAGTCCTCCTCCGGCTTATTTAAAGCTTTCCAATCAAGGTTCTCATTAAATGTCATGATCTGTCCCTCCTTTTTACGATCAAATTGTTAGTCTTCTTCATTGGTGATACGCATCACTTCTTCAACGGATGTGGTGCCGTCCAGCATAAGACGTATAGCATTTTCACGCATGGATACAAATCCGGTCTTGCTGTCGTGGAGTGCATCCTCTATATCCTGACGGCGTGCTCCATCTGATATGAGTTCACGCACAACCTTTGACATGGGAAGCATCTCAAAGATAGCTGCACGTCCACGATATCCTGTATTAAAACAATTCGGACATCCGGTACCGCGGTAAAACTTCTGCCCCGGCTTTCTCGGCAGTCTCAGATCCTCCAGCTCCTCATCGGTGGGATCGTAGGCTTGCTTGCACTCCGGACAAATGCGCCGCACCAGTCTCTGGGAGATGATACCCCTCAGTGCGGATGCCGTCATATATGGCTCTACTCCGATATCATTGAGTCGCTCTATGGTGCCCACAGCATCATTGGTATGTATGGTAGACAAAACCAGACGTCCGGTAATAGCGGCTCTCATGGCTATGGTAGCAGTCTCACCATCTCGGATCTCACCTACAGCCACAATATCCGGATCCTGTCGAAGTATCGCTCGAAGTCCGGCCGCAAAGGTCATTCCCGTCTTTTCGTTTATCTGAACCTGGTTGACCCCGTCTACATTGTACTCTACGGGATCCTCCAATGTCACAAGATTGACCTCCGGCTTATTAAGCTCGTTTATCATGGCGTACATGGTGGTGGTCTTACCTGATCCGGTAGGTCCTACCAAAAGGAGCACTCCTGAATGCCAACCCAAAAGCTTGTCAAATATCTCCTCGTCCCTTCCGGTAAGTCCCACTTTTTCCTTTGTAACTCTACCGTCAGACTTGTCCAATAGTCTGGCAACTATCTTTTCTCCGTAAACTGTGGGAAGAGTGGATACACGAAGATCGATATCCTTTCCCTTTACCCGGACATTGAAACGACCGTCCTGAGGTATACGTTTTTCCGATGTGTCCAGTCCCGACATGACCTTGATACGTGAAATCACGGATGCCTGAAGGTCCTTCGGCACCGTAAGGATCTCACGCATGATGCCGTCGATACGCATCCTGACGTAGAGATTTTCCTCTCTGGGCTCAAGATGGATATCACTGGCACGCTCATCCACGGAACGCTCTATGATGGAGTTGACCAGACGGATGGTGGGAGCATTGTTAACTGAGTCATCTCCCAAAACATTGGTGACAAACGCCTGGTTGTCCGGTACCACCGTATCCCCGTTTGCTGCTGATTCACGCTTCATCTCCTCGATGGCACGGGCAGCTCCCTCGTTTCCGTAAAGGATCTGGATGGCGTAGTCCACTGCAGAAGCCCTGGCAACCACAGGCTTAACCTTTTTCCTGGATGATTTTTTAACATCCTCTATGGCATAGAAATTCAGAGGATCGCTCATGGCCAAAATCAGTTCATCCCTTACCACCTGGATAGGAACTACCATATACTGTTTGGCTATAGACTTCGGGACGGTCTGTGCCATCTCCACCGGGATCTTTATCTTGGTAAGATCCACGTAATCAATACCCAGCTGCATGGTCAGGGCGTCGATGAGCTCGTCCTCGGATATGATCTCGTTATCAATGAGCACCGTACCCAAGCGGTCCTTGGAACCCTTTTGAAGTTCAAGGGCGCGGTTAAGCTGCTCTTCATTAATTGTGCCAGCGTCTATTAATAATTCACCAAGTCTCTTATAAGCCATGTTTTCCCTCTTTTTTGTCCATCTGAGTTAATTAAGCTTCTCAAGATGCCAGATCTCGTCCACGTACTCCTGGATGGTACGGTCGGATGAGAACTTGCCTACGTTTGCCACGTTGAGCATAGCCTTCTTTGCCCAAAGTGCCTCGTCACGGTACACCTTCTCGATCTTTTCATGGGTCTCGGCGTATGAACGGAAGTCTAAAAGGTTAAAGTATGTGTCGGCATACTGTGTGCACTCAGTATTAAGGAGTGAGTTGTAGAGGTCTCTGAACATCTCGGGATCATTGGGGCTATAGAAGCCGTTGATAAGCTGCATCAACACCTTTCTGATATCCTGATCGTTGTTGAAGATCTCCATGGGATCGTAGTCTCTTGCCTTTTCGTGAGCGATGACCTCGTCGGCACTCATACCAAAGATGAAAGCATTGTCCTCGCCCATCTCCTGAACCATCTCCACATTGGCTCCGTCCATGGTACCTATGGTAAGGGCACCGTTTAACATGAACTTCATGTTACCGGTTCCTGAGGCCTCCTTTGAAGCCGTGGAAATCTGCTCTGATACATCTGCTGCCGCAAAGATCCACTCCGCGTTACTTACTCGATAATCCTCAATGAACACGACCTTGATCTTGCCCTGGATGGAAGGATCGTTGTTGATCACAGCTGCCACGTTATTAATAAGCTGGATGGTAAGCTTTGCTATACGATAGCCGGCCGCAGCCTTTGCTCCGAAGATAAAGGTCTGGGGATAAAACTCTCTCTCGGGATGCTCCTTGATCTCATTGTAGAGATACATTACGTGCAGGATGTTAAGAAGCTGTCTCTTGTACTCATGGAGACGCTTGACCTGTACATCAAAGATGGATCTGGGATCCACCTCTACCCCGTTGTGATCCTTGATATATTTTGCCAGACGAACCTTGTTTTTATACTTGATATTCATGAACTCCTGCTGAGCCCTGGTGTCGTCAGCATATACCTCAAGCTTCTTCATCTGGTACAGATCGGTGATCCACTCGGGTCCGATATGGTCTGTAACCCATGATGCCAAAAGTGGATTGCCGTGGAGCAAAAATCTCCTCTGGGTGATACCGTTGGTCTTGTTGTTGAACTTTGCGGGATACATATCGTAAAAGTCCTTAAGGGACTGCTTTTTAAGTATCTCCGTATGAAGTGCAGCCACGCCGT
>CAMODS010000089.1 GCA_946611525.1 uncultured Lachnospiraceae bacterium
AAAAGGATGCCTACCGTATATGGAAGAGGGACAGAAAGCTTTCCACATCCCCAAACTCCGGACAGACTGAGGCTGCCATGGCAGGTGCGCTCCACGTGAGACTTTTGGGACCTGCCACCTATTTCGGGCAGATCTATGACAAGCCCTACATAGGCGATGACATCCGTCCCGTGGAGGCCTATGATATTAAAAGAGCCAACAAGATGTTTATTGTTTCCGCTATGATAGGGATGGTGGTGGCATGTGTGATCATGCTGATAATTTATTAAGGAACTTCGAAAATAGTGTGCCCGTTTTTAAATACCTCGACTTATTTGGAAATGGCACACCAGAGGGATGATACATGAAAAGAGGCTACATCCATTTATATTTCGGTGAAGGAAAGGGTAAGACCACAGCCGCTATGGGCTTGGCTGCCCGTGCGCTGGGCCATGGCAAAAGTGTTGTCATAGTCCAGTTTTTAAAAAGAGGGGACAGCGGAGAGATTGAGTCCTTAAAAAAACTGGGGGCTGTGGTATACAGTGGCAAAGCCGGGGATAGCTTTCGTGTCGCGGATATGACACCGGATGAGATAAGTAAGACAAAAACCATATCCCTGGACAATCTAAGTGGCGCATTAAAGAGGGAATGTGATATACTAATTCTTGATGAGTTTTGCGCTGCCATAAATAATGACATCATAGATGAAAAAACAGCTAAAGCGGCGCTTACAAAGATAGATGAAAACACGGAGATCATCATCACCGGAAGGAAGCCTGAAAAGTGGCTTTTGGATGAGGCGGATTACATTACTGAGATGGGTTGCATCCGCCATCCCCACAATGATGGGATCCCTGCCCGTGAAGGAGTGGAATACTAGGATCATTAGGAGGAGAAAGCAGATGGCTTTTGATGGAATCATACTGGATGTGGACGGTACCCTTTGGGACAGTCGTGGCATAGTGGCCGGTTCATGGAACCGCGGCGCAAAGCTGTGCGGCGTAAGTGTCAGAGTGACTCCCGAGAGACTTGCATCCCTTTTCGGAAAGACCATGGATGAGATCGCTTATGAGCTGATGCCGGATGTGGATCCGTCCGTGCGTACCGCGGTTATGGAAAAGGCCATCGAATGTGAGGATGAGGATCTGGCCAAAAATGAGGAGGACATCACCTACAGAGGCGTGGTGGAGACTCTTTATACTCTCCATGATATGGGAGCAAAGCTTGCCATCGTATCCAACTGTCAAAAGGGCTATATTGAGATGTTTATGCAGCAGGCAGGTGTGGATCACCTGATCTGTGATACTGAGTGTTATGGTAACACAGGTCATGGCAAGGCAGATAACATCAGAGCCGTGGTTGAAAGAAACGGGTTTAAAAATCCCGTGTATGTGGGAGACACGGATGGTGACGCCATTGCGTCCAAAGAGGCCGGTGTGGCTTTTGCCTGGGCAGAGTATGGTTTTGGTGAGACAAAGCCCGAGGGTGCCATTGCAGAGTTTTCATCTCCCTACGATATGATAGGACTGATGAGGAAAAATGCAGGAGAAAAGCTTATCTACCGTATCTATTCCGTGGAGGGTACGGCAGAGAGACTCAGAGACGATGCGGCACAGCGTCAGGTTGCCTATATGGAGGCTGTGACCAGACTTGCCGAGCAGGGCATTTCCATAGTGGATGCCTACTACGTAAAGCAGATCCCCGACGACATGGGCACACCTTATGATGCCATCTGTCGTATAGCTGCCCTTCAAAAAAAATCTGATATTGAGATCACCAATTACAGCCTTTTTACCTGTGGTGTGGGAGACAAGGCAGCAGCTCTCGGCATGGATATTAAAACGGTCATCGACACCATCGGCTACGGAGTAAAGCTGGTGGAGGATGCCAAGGCTGAGGGTGCCAACGTTATCATCACCGGTGAAAACGGCCCCGCCGCGGTAAACGGAGCCAGAGCTATTTCCAGATCCATGAGCTCGGATGATACCGCTGATGTATTTGAGCTGCTTACCAAATACGGCAACGAGGACCTGACCTGTATGGTGGGTATATTCTTAGGTGGAGTTTTCAATGAGACGGCAGTGGTGGTAGACGGTTATTCACCCGCCATTGCAGCCAGACTTGCAGCCAAGCTGGATGAGAGAGTACTTCATGCGGTGCTTCCCACCGCAGCCCCCGGAGACCCGGAGCATGCCCTCGATTCACTTTACGCTGCCCTCGACGTTTACTACAGCTAAGGAGGCAGGGGATGATCCCCTGTCTTCCTTTGGTATATGGGTATGCACGGTGGAAATATATATGAGTATATAAGAGAATATGGTAAAAAGCCTTTGGATTTTTCTGCCAGTGTAAGTCCCTTTGGTGTGGACGATGAGATAAAGCGTGCAGTGGCAGATGCCATGGACGAGTGCGGCTGTTATCCGGATCTAAAGTGCACGATGCTTAGGGAACTGATAGCAGACCGCTATTTTGGGGCGGGCGTGGACGACATCCTCTGCGGCGCCGGGGCCTCAGACCTTATCTATCGTTTTATCTGTGCTTTAAAGCCCGGCAGAGCACTTATCGTTACCCCTGCGTTTTCGGAGTACGAAAATGCGCTTCGTCTGTACGGCTGTGATATCAGAGCGCATGCCCTGTCAAAAAAGGACGGCTTTGCACTGACTGATGACATCCTTGATGCCATAACATCGGATACCGACCTTTTGATCCTGAATATCCCCCACAATCCCACGGGCCTCATACCACCTTATGATCTGGTGGAGCGTATTGTTGAAAAATGTGAGACACTTGGTGTGTATATTCTAAGTGACGAGTGTTTTATGGATTTTGTCGTGGACGTGGACTCTTTATTTTCATTTGCCTATGACAGGATCATGGTCATCCGTGCATTTACAAAGTATTACGGTCTGGCGGGGCTCAGGCTGGGTTATTGCCTGTGCCGGGATCATGATATGATATCTAAAATGAAATACTCCGGCCCACCCTGGAACGTATCCTCTCCTGCCCAGGCAGCAGGAATCGCAGCCCTAAAGGTAGAAAATGCAGACTATCGCAAACTCATAGCTTTTGAGAGAGAGTACATGTATCATGAGCTTACGGGTTTGGGTTTTTATGTCATTTCGGGTAGGGCAAACTTTTTGCTTTTTTATACCGATGATACGGGCCTCTATGAGAGGCTTTTTAAAAGGGGGATTTTGATCCGCGACTGCAGTGACTTTGCGGGATTGGGAAGTGGCTGGTACAGGGTGGCCGTGAGGACACATAAGGAAAATGAAAGGCTTTTTAGGGAGATAAGAGATGGCCGGGATATTTGACCCAAAGGGGATTGAGAAAGAAAGCATGGAGATCATAGGTGATGAGCTGGCCCGGCGCGGGATAAAGCTTTTTGATGAGTATGATTTTATAGTGCGACGTGTCATCCATACCACCGCGGACTTTGATTTTGCAGAGAACATGAGGTTTTCCGATGGAGCTGTGGCGGCGGGACTAAAGGCTTTAAAGAGCGGATCCGGGGAAACCGTCATAGTCACCGATACCAATATGACTCTTTCCGGTATCAGTAAGCCCGGACTATCAAAACTGGGAATAACCGCGGAGTGCTACATGGCTGATGAGGATGTGGCAAAAAAGGCGGCAGAGCTTAAGACCACCCGGGCTGTGGCGTCGGTTAAAAAAGCGGTGATAAAGCTGGCCGGCCGACAGGTTATCTATGCTGTCGGTAATGCTCCCACGGCACTTTTTGAACTCATAGACCGTATGGATGACGGTTTTCGCCCTGCACTTATTATTGCGGTTCCGGTGGGATTTGTAAATGTGGTGGAGGCAAAAGAGGCTGTGGTTTTTGCCTGTGAAAAATACGGTGTGCCCTATATTGCCGCCATGGGCAACAAGGGAGGCAGCACTGTTTCCGCAGCGATATGTAACGCACTTATATATCGCGCTACAGGGGACAGATATCGGGGAGATTAGAATTGGCAAAGAGTATAATGATACAGGGCACAATGTCAAATGTGGGCAAGAGCATTCTTGCTGCGGCGCTGTGCCGTATTTTTTACCGGGACGGGTATCGTGTGGCGCCCTTTAAGAGTCAGAATATGGCTTTAAACAGCTATGTGACTGCTGACGGCCTGGAGATGAGCAGGGCGCAGGTGCTGCAGGCTGAGGCTTCCGGTGTGGAACCGGATGTGAGGATGAATCCCATTCTCTTAAAGCCTACGGGAGACATGGGAAGTCAGGTTATAGTCAATGGAAAGCCCATTGGTGACATGCCTGCCAGAGAGTATTTTAAGATCAAAAAATCTCTCATCCCAAGTGTGATGGAGGCCTACGATAGTCTTGCTTTGGAAAACGATATCATAGTGATAGAGGGAGCGGGTTCCCCGGCTGAGATCAATCTTAGAAAGGATGACATCGTAAATATGGGACTTGCCGGACTCTTGGATGCACCGGTGATACTGGTGGGGGATATTGATCCCGGCGGTGTATTTGCGCAGCTTTACGGGACCATGGAGCTTTTATCGGCTGATGAGAGAGACCGGGTGATCGGGGTTATCGTAAACAAATTCCGAGGAGATATGGGACTTTTTGAGCCCGGGGTGCGCGAGCTTGAGAAACTATGCGGTGTGCCGGTCCTCGGAGTGGTCCCCTACATGGACATAGAGCTCGACGCGGAGGATTCGCTGAGCATGACTTCCGGCGGTAATTTGGAAAGATCAAGTACATATGAGGTCCACGAGCGGACTTTTTTTAAGAAGCGAGGGACCTCATATGTACTTGATCATACACTAGATGTGGCCGTGATCCGCCATCCGCACATCGCGAACTTCACGGACCTCACCCCCCTTACGCTGCATCCCGCCCTGAAAGTAAGATATGTAGATAGCGCAAAGAACCTGGGCACTCCTGATATGCTGATCCTGCCCGGGACCAAAAACACCATGGAGGATCTGAAGTGGCTATATGATAAAGGCATGGCAGACGCGATAATAAAAGCTCATGGCGCCGGATGTTTTATTCTTGGCATCTGCGGAGGATACCAGATGATGGGGGAGATACTTTTAGATCCGGATCACATAGAGGCCGGTGGAGAGATGAGAGGACTTTCCCTGCTTCCCGCCACCACTTTTTATTCAAAGGATAAAAAACGACTGCAATGTGAAGCAGTTTGCGAGCCTTTTAATAAAGCAAAGATCAGAGGTTATCACATACATAACGGTGTGACAAAGGTACATGGCGGTGAGGCTTTTTGTCTGGATACATCTACAGGGGAAGCGGATGGCTGTGTAGTCGAAGGTGCAGCAGGCACATATCTTCACGGACTCTTTGATACCGGAGAGCTTACCTCGGCGCTGGCAGACATGCTGCTTGTAAAAAAAGGAAAAAAGGCCATGAACTTCGTACCGGCTGACTATGCATCAGATCGCGAGCGTAACCTGGATATTTTGGCTGATACGGTAAGGGAAAGCCTGGACATGGAATTCTTATATGAAAAGATTGGAATTAAGTGAGACTGTTTACTCCTCCCGGAGGAGTAAAAAAAGTATTATCATTGAAAGACTGGCGGTGTCGAGAAAAATACTTGACACCGCTTAATATTTTTGATATATTGTCACAGGTGCGCTTTGTGTAAAGATATTTTATTGACACTGATATGGAAGAAAAGGTTTACAGAGGCAGGCTCTATGATTTTTACGGAGAGCTGCTTTCAGATCACAAGAGAGAAATATACGAGGCCTATGTGATCGATGACCTGTCCATGACAGAGATCGCAGACCTGGTGGGACTCACCAAGCAGGGTGTCAGTGACCAGATAAAGCGCAGCACCGCCAAGATGAACGAGATGGAAGCAAAGCTTCATCTGTGTGAGCGCTTTGACAGGATAGAGTCCAGGCTGGACGATATCATTGCCATTGCAGAAGCAAACGGATATGCGGACATAAAGAAAATGGCAGAACTCATATCGGAAGAACTGTAATATTGAGGGAC
>CAMODS010000090.1 GCA_946611525.1 uncultured Lachnospiraceae bacterium
ACGAGTTTTACCAGGTCTGTCTGGCTCAGCAATATATCGCAGAGGGCGGTATCGGCTACGCAAAGGAGCTTTTGGAAAAGGCTCTAGGCGACGAGGAGGCTCAGCACGTTATCACAAAGCTTACCGCGTCGCTGCAGGTTCGTCCTTTTGAGTTTATCCGTAAGACAGAGCCTTCTCAGGTGCTAAACTTTATCCAGGACGAGCATCCCCAGACTATTGCCATGATCCTTTCTTATCTGGCACCGACCCAGGCTTCCATGATACTTGGAGCTTTGGGACCGGAGAAGCAGGCTGACGTAGCCCGACGTATCGCCATGATGGACCGTACCTCACCTGAGGTTATCAAGGAGGTTGAGCGTGTCCTTGAGAGAAAGCTTTCATCCCTTATCAATCAGGATTACACCATTGCAGGTGGTGTAGACTCGGTGGTTGCCATCCTAAACGCAGTAGACCGTGGTACAGAAAAGCGCATCATGGAGACTTTGGAGATCGAGGAGCCGGAACTTGCCGAGGAGATCAGAAAGAAGATGTTCGTATTCGAGGATATCCTTCTTTTGGACGACCGTGCCATCCAGCGTGTGCTGCGTGATGTTGAGAATTCAGACCTTGGTGTGGCCCTTAAGGGTGCCAACGAGGATGTTCAAAATGCGATCTTTAAGAACTTGTCCTCGAGACTTGCGGCTATGATCAGAGAGGACATGGAGTACATGGGCCCTGTCCGTATGAAGGACGTTGAGGAAGCCCAGCAAAAGATAGTCGGCGTTATCAGAAAGCTTGAGGATGCCGGCGAGATCGTAATTTCCAGAGGTGGAGGTGACGATCTGGTTGTCTAGTTTAGTAAAGTGGCAATACATAGAGAATTCAGAGGATGACAGGCTTTTAGATTCCAACACCAAGATCCGTGAACGTCTTGAGGCATATCAGCGTGATGCCAAAAAGAAACGTGACCAGAAGAATCGGGAAGCCATAGAGGAGTTTTATGCGGCTATTACCACCGATGAGGAGGGGAATACCATCCTTCCCATGGATGAAAATGGTCGCGTTCTTTTCCCTGTTGATGAGGAAGGCAGGCAGCTTGTGATCATCGACGAGGAAGGCAATCTTGTTACGGTGGAGGATCCCGGTGAGATGGGAGGCTCAGACTCCGATGAGCCGATGGACAGCGGCATGGACATGCATCTGATAGAGCAGGCCCACGAGCAGGCTGAGGTTATCATCACCCAGGCCCAATCAGATGCAGATGAGATCATGGAGCATGCCAGGGCAGAGGCTGAGGCCATGAAGTCCCACTACGCCGAGGAGGGCAAAAAGGAGGGATACCGTGACGGTACGGGCCAGGCTATGCAGGCCTATGCGGAAAAAGAGGCTGCACTTGAAGCGGAAAAGGATCAGATTGCGGCAGCTTACCGTGCCAAAGAAGAACAGATGGAGCGTGTTATCACTGATGCGGTCTGCGATCTGATGGAGCGGTTTTTCAATGTCCGTTTCGGGGATGACAAGGAGCTTTTGTATCATCTGGTGGACAACTGCATTTTGCATATCGAGAGTTCTCACCAGTTTTTGATCAAGGTTAATGATGAGGGGTTTGCTACCCTCAATGAAAAAAAGGCTGATCTTCAGGCGGCTGTAGGCGCTGATGCGCAGCTTGATATTGTGAGGGACCCGGTGCTTACTGACGGACAGTGCATCATTGAGACCGACGGTGGAGTCTTTGACTGCAGTCTGGACACCGAGCTCCGCAACTTGATCAAAGACATAAAGTCACTGAACATATAAGATCCTTCGGGCTTCGCCCTCAGGATGACATGGAAGAGCTTCACCTTCAGAATGCCCCACATGTCATCCTGAGCGAAGCGAAGGATCTTCAAGAAAGATATTATGGATTTAGGAGTGGATTTCAGCAAATATTACTCCCTTTTGGAGAACACATACTTCGACCGCCTGGGCAAGGTGACCAAGGTGGTGGGACTGACCATAGAGTCATTGGGCCCGGAGGCAAAGCTCAACGATCTGTGTCGCATTATCATTGATGATGACAACTATGTGATGGCAGAGGTGGTTGGGTTTTTGGATAAAAAGCTTCTTCTCATGCCCTATGAGAGTGTGGAAGGAGTGGGCATAGGATGTATAGTCGAAAACACCGGCCATCCCCTGGATATCCCGGTTGGCGAGTCGCTTTTGGGACATACTTTAGACGGACTGGGCCGGCCCTCCGATTATGATGGTGAGCTGCCTTATGAGGCAAATTATCCGGTGGATCAGGTTCCCCCGGATCCCATGGAGAGGGTTATCATACGTGAGGCGCTTCCCCTTGGGGTAAAGGCGGTAGATGGACTTCTGACCGTAGGCAAGGGGCAGCGTATAGGTATTTTTGCCGGATCAGGTGTTGGAAAGAGTACCCTGATGGGCATGTTTGCCCGCAACACCCAGGCCCAGGTCAATGTCATAGCGCTTATAGGAGAGCGTGGCCGTGAGGTCAGGGAGTTTGTTGAAAACGACCTTGGACCCGAGGGCATGAAGCGTTCAGTGGTGGTGGTAGCCACATCGGACAAGCCGGCCCTTATCAGAAAAAAGGCAGCCATGACGGCTACTGCCATAGCTGAGTATTTCAGGGATCAGGGCAAGGATGTCCTTTTGATGATGGATTCCCTCACCCGTTTTTCCATGGCACAACGCGAGATAGGACTGGCATCGGGAGAACCTCCTGTGACCAGAGGATATCCGCCTTCAGTGTATGCGGAACTTCCCAAGCTTTTGGAACGTGCGGGCAATTCCGCTGTGGGTTCCATTACCGGACTGTATACGGTTCTTGTGGATGGTGATGATTTTAATGAGCCTATCACAGATACGGCCAGAGGTATTTTGGACGGACATATAGTATTGAACCGCCGGCTTGCCCAGCAGAATCATTACCCTGCCATAGATGTGCTGGCATCCATCTCCCGTGTAATGTCAGCTGTGGCTACAAAAGAACACAAGAAAGCTGCGGGTATGCTTAAAAATGTTATGGCTACCTATTCTGAGGCAGAGGATCTGATAAATATTGGAGCATACAAGGCAGGATCCAATAAGAATATCGACTTTGCCATTTCAAAGATAGATGCAGTAAATGAATACCTGCTTCAGGCCACTGATGAGAAGTTCCTTTTTGATGACGAGATAGAAATGCTTTTTGAGATGTTTCCTGTAGAGAGACCGGCACCACCTGTTTTAGAAGAAGCAACAACTTCCGAAGAGCCGGGTGAGCCGGCTGAAGAAGATATCTCCGGTCTTTTGGCAGATCAGGGATAGGATACTTCGGGCTGCACCCTCAGGATGACAGATTCCTGTTTCATTTAAATAAAAGCGAAGAGCTTATGAAATAATATGGCGAAATTTGTATATCGAATGCAAAACATACTGGAGCTTACGGAGAAGCTGGAAGCCCAGGAAAAAATAAACTTCGGCATAGCCCAGCAGGCGGTAAACGACGAGCAGGATAAACTAAAGGAGCTTCTGGCGAAAAGGACCGAGTATGACAAGCTTCACGAGGATCTGGTTAAGGGTGACATAGATTTTTTAAAGCTAAAGCAGTGCGAACAGGCCATCACTATTATGAAGGTGAAGATCCGTGACCAGATGCTGGAGCTGCAAAAGGCTCAGAGGAATCTGGAACGTGCCAGAAAGAAGCTGGATGAGGTCATGAAGGACCGTAAGACCCATGAGAATCTTCGCGACAAGGCATTTGAGGAGTTTAAAAAGGAGCTTGCCGCAGAGGAGAGCAAGGCCACGGATGAGCTGGTAAGCTACACCTACCACGACAGTGAGGATGAATAATAACATGGCAGAAGAACTTACCGAAAAAGAACTGAAAAAAAAGCATAAGGAAGAACTGAAAGCTGCCCGCGCAGCCCGAAAGGAACGTGCTAAAAACGGCGAGCTTACCGAGGAAGAAGAGGAACAGAGCGGCGGTGCGCTTTTGGTCATCGTGGCAGTGCTTATCGTTCTGGTATGGCTGGCCATCTTTGCTTTACTCATAAAGATGGATGTGGGTGGTTTTGGCTCCACTGTGCTTTATCCTATTTTAAAGGACGTCCCCTATGTAAATAAGATCCTTCCGGAAACCACTGAGTACGCAGAGGAGGATCAGGCATATTACTACGAGACCATGGAGGATGCGGTAAAGGAGATAAAGCGCTTGGAAAAGCAGCTTAAAAAAGCCAAGGCCGCAAAGGGAGACAATGAAGCATATATAGCTGATCTTGAGGCCAAGGCTGCTGAGCTGGAGGAGTACAAGGCCAAGGAAAAGGAATTTGAAAAGAAAAAGGAGAAGTTTTACGAGGAGGTTGTCTTTGGCGACAAGGCTCCCGATATTACCCAGTACAGATCTTATTATGAGGAGATAGAACCTGCCAATGCGGAGGTCATCTACAAGCAGGTGGTGGAGCAGATCCAGGAGGATGAGGATATCCAGAAATATGTAAAGGCTTATTCCGACATGAAACCTGCCCAGGCAGCGGCTATTTTTGATACCATGACAGACAATCTAAAGCTGGTGGGCAAGATACTTTGGAACATGGAGACCGATGCCCGGGGCAAGATCCTCGGCAAGATGGATGCTGAGACTGCTGCCCGTGTGACGGAACTTATGGAACCGAAATGATATTGTGAGTGTTGTCAGGAGAAGAAATGCTGCTGACGTAGACGCACGTTATTTCGTGCGTCGGTCGAGGTATTCTTCGAGTGACAACTCAGTTTTTAAAAAGTATATTTACTGTTAAGATTATCTGCATAATGTCCGATAGAATTGATGTAGGGTGGACTATATCCACACAGAACCTTTAAACAGAAGAATGGAGGTGCATGTATGACAAGTGCAAATGTGTCTCAGATCCCGGTGATGCCGGTGCAGGCCAATATAAAGGCTCAGGCAAAGCAGGGAAATGAGGGCAAGGACTTTATGCAGATCATGAGCGCTTCTATCTCCAACAACAAGGCGGCGGACATTCAGTCATCTGTTGGTGTGGCTGCTCCGGTAAAGGACCAGACATCTACAGAACAGGTTAAGGCAGTTGATCCTGTTGAGACTACACAGCCCAAGGCTGTGACAGATGTCAGTCAAAAGCCTGCGGACATCAGGCAGACGGTTCAGACTGACGATCAGGATACGGCAGTACTTACTGACGAGGAGATAGAGGAAGTAAGCGAAGTCATTGCAACAGCAGCGGTTGAGATCGTAGAGGTCATAGCAGAGGATCTTTCGGTTACGACAGAGGATGTGACGATAGCTTTAGATGAGCTTGATATCATGCCGATAGAAGTGGCAGATCCCAAGGTTCTTCCGGATCTTGTAAGCGAGCTTACAGGTATGGACAAGATGGAACTTTTGACAGCTCCTGCTTTATCGGATGTTTCGGCAGACTTAAAGCCAATTATCGATGAGCTGGTTTCAGAACTTCCCATAGAGGATGCGACGGAGCTTCCTGAATTTGCAAAAGACTTTTTGGATATGATAGATGCAACAGGTATGGATCTTGGACCTGACGGAGAGGTCGTTCCTGTATCGGAGCCTATGGATGGGCTTTCGATAGCATCAGATGAGATCATCATCACAGATCCAACAGATGAAAATTTAATAAATACAAACGTTGATGGGGATGAGGTAGTAGTCACCCCTGAGACTGTTCGTGTGGAGACTCCTGTGTCACGTCAGTATATTGCCGCTGACGATGATATGGATGGGGAACAACTTCATGCGGTAGATGAGTACAACGATACTCAGGATGAGATGGTTAATACGGCACGTACCATGGGCTCACAGCAGAATGAAAAACAAAGCAGTGAGGACACCGGACGTGACAGCTTTATGGGCAGACATGAAAATGGATTTGAACATGCGACCCATGTTGCAGCAGCTGACAACACACCCACACCTGTACAGACAGCCAGTTTTACTGAGACTGTAA
>CAMODS010000091.1 GCA_946611525.1 uncultured Lachnospiraceae bacterium
TATATACATTTGACGTCGGTTTTACATTAGTCTTTTTTGCTGTTTTTGAGCTCATGTTATGATAAATCTCCTCTTTTCTTAAAGATCCTTCGCTTCGCTCAGGATGACAGGCGGATCCCTTCCACTCAGGATGACATCTGTGGATGGTAGGTATCTACTATCTCTGCCACAATATGCTTGATATCTTCGGACTCGGACCTGCTGGCCTCATCCAGCCTTTTAAGCTGCTCTAAAAACACCTCATCATCCATTTCGATGGGCTTTCCTATATATATCAGCTTGTTGGCTGTCTCAGTCATGCCCTCTTCGTCCATAAGAAGCTCCTCAAAAAGCTTTTCTCCGGGACGAAGTCCGGTATAAACAATCTGTATGTCCACATCAGGAGTATAACCCGAAAGCTTGATCAGATTTCTGGCCATATCATCGATCCTCACCGGCTCTCCCATATCAAGCACAAATATCTCTCCACCGTGGGCATAATATCCTGCCTGCAAAACAAGAGAAACCGCCTCGGGAATAGTCATAAAGTATCTGATGATATTTTTATCCGTCACCGTCACAGGTCCGCCGGCCGCGATCTGCTTTTTAAACAGGGGGATAACACTGCCATTTGAACCAAGCACGTTTCCGAAACGAACTGCCACAAAGTCAGTCCCGGGATGTCTGCGGTTTTCCATCTGTATCACCATCTCGCAGAGACGCTTGCTGGCTCCCATAAGATTGGTGGGATTTACGGCCTTGTCAGTGGAGATCAAAAGGAACTTTTTAACTCCTGCATTTGCTGCAGCCTCTGCCAGCTTATAGGTACCCATAACGTTATTTTTAATAGCCTCATTGGGGCTGTCCTCCATCAGGGGCACATGCTTATGGGCAGCGGCATGATAGATCATGTCCGGCTTGTACTTTTCCAAAACTGCATTTACCCTGTTGGTATTTCTCACGGAACCTATAAGTGTCACCAGATTAAGATCGGGATGCTCCGCGATAAGCTCCTGCTGTATGGCATAGGCGTTGTTCTCATATATATCAAAGATGATAAGCTGCTTAGGCTCCGATGCCGCTATCTGACGACACAGCTCAGAACCAATGGAGCCGCCGCCTCCTGTAACCATCACCACCCTGCCACTGATATGTGCCAGGATCTCATCATTATTTACATGGATCTCATCCCTGCCCAAAAGGTCAGTGATATCAACATCCTTAAGGGTTGATACAGATACATCGCCATTAATAAGCTGGTAGATCGCCGGCACAGCTTTAAGTGCCGCCCCTGTCTCCTTGGCGATATTTAAGATCTCACTCCTGTCCTTGGGATCTGCAGAGGGAATGGCGTAAATGATCCTGTTAATGCCGTACTTTTTCACCATATCCGGGATATCGTAGCGGCCGCCAACGATAGGAACGCCCTCTAAGGACCTGCGCCACTTGTTGGCGTTGTCGTCTATAACACAGCAAATGCTGCCACCCAACTCATCGGAAAGCTGGATCTCCTTTATGATGTTACGACCGGCAGCACCGCCACCGATGATCATGATCCTCTCTCCGTTTTCAGAATGATGTCTGAACCTGGAAAAATAGAGTCTAACTACCCTGTAGGACAGTCTGATGCCCACACAGCAGATGAAATTCATGATGAAGGTAAGAAAGAAAAAACTCCTGGGAAGGTGAATATGCAGGATCCACGCCTCTATGTAGATCACCGGGACTAAAGCCAAAAAGCATCCCACAGCCCTTATTACCTCCATGACGCCCGCATATCTCCATATACTGTGATACAGCCTGAAAATATAGTACATCACAAGGAAAGTAAAGATATATATGGGCAGGTAGGAAAGCATGGTCTCCACATAGCCCGACTCTATTGTTGAAAATGCAGAAAAATCAAATCTCACCCAAAGTGCAGCCAATGCACAAAGCACCATGGCAGCCACATCAAGCGATGCCACCCCCACAGCCCGAAGCATTCTGGGGAAAATAGTTTTTTTGTATTCATCAGTGAAAATAAGCATAATGTCTCCCTAAATTACAATCTTATCTATTATAGCCTATAATCATCCATAAGCCAAATTATTTTTTCATCTTTTTAAATCACCCTCACTATGTTATACTTATTGTTAATAAGCCATACGGCGATGATCCAATAAACCAGATACCGGAGGATATGATGGCTGAAAAAAAATCATCAGAAAAAAAGAAAAAGATCGGGGTACTCTTTTCCACACATGAGAGTCTGTTTTATGACAGTCTTTTAGAAGGCATACAGGCGTATCTTGATGACTCATCATTTGATGGTGAGATCATCTATGAGCGTACACCCTTTTCCGTAGAGGGCCAGTGCAAAAAGCTTCAGGAGTTTTCCAATATGGGACTTTCCGGTCTCATCTTCACTCCCATTGATAATCCCGAGGTGTTAGAGCACTTGGTGCCATTTTATGATAAAAAGATCCCCATTGTGACCCTTAATACGGACCTGCCAAAATCAAACAGACTTGCCTTTGTGGGCAGTGATAACTATAAGTGCGGGCGGGCCTCCGGTGAGCTTTTGAATATGATCACCGCAGGCAGATGCGAGGTGGCCATAATTACAGGCTCCCGGGATTTTGTGGGACACGAGAGTCGTATCAAGGGCTTCAAGGATTACATCAAGGAGAATTGTCCCAAGATCCTCATCGAGGACGTGATAGAGTGTAAAAATGATGATTACACAGCCTATGACATGACAAACCGTCTGCTTTTGGCACGGCCCACCCTAAGCGCACTGTACTTTACCGCCGGAGGCGCTGTGGGAGCCTGCAAGGCGCTTGAGCAGATGACGGTTCCCAGACATATTGCCGTGGTAGCCTTCGACCTTACGGCACAGACCAAGGTATACCTTAAAAAGGGACTCATCACTGCGGCTTTAGTCCAAAACCCTGTAGAGCAGGGCAAAAAGGCCATGGAAGTACTTTTAAAGAATATCACTGATAACACTGTTCCGGAATCGGACGAAATAAAATTCCCCGTAACGGTAATTCTACGGGAAATGGTATAATAGCTCCCCGTTAGCGAGGAACGAGCTCTACGGGGACTAATACCAAACTCTTAGCGAAATCAAGGCGAAGCCGTAGATTGAGCTTAGACGTTGTGGTATAACAGATTTTAAAAAGACAGGCTGCATACCTGTCTTTTTATATGAAGCTCCAAATCCGACTCGAACGGACGACCCCTTCATTACGAGTGAAGTGCTCTACCAACTGAGCTATTGGAGCAGACTTGTACATTTTACTCTTTTAATTATGCAAAGTCAAGGTCACCTCACAAACTTGCGGGTGTACTCCGTGGGAAAGGTGGTCTTTAGCCTGTCAGTGAGTATCGCGCGGTACAGATCAGCCGCATATACATCCTTTGACATCAAAACTTCTTTATCCTTTGAGTTTTTAGGGTCCTTTTTCATCTCCTGTGGTGATACGATAACCGGGATCTTAGATTTGGAATTGATCTCCGATAAAAGCTCCCTGCCTCCCGGGGAAAAAGCCAGCACGCGAAGATAGGGCGCATAGTCTTCTATCTTTAAAAGGTCAAGATCACTGTGATGCAGCCTCAGGACCAGATGTGTCAGCACTCTCCTGATCCTGGAGTGGTTCAGATTTTTGGTCTTTAGATGATCCGCAAACTGGGTAAAGGTCACGTATTCATTGAGTTCGTTTAGTATACGGCGGGAGATGTCTTCATTACAGTCCATGTAGCCGGAAAGATCATCATGATATAAAAGTGCCTGATGCAGGATGAGCGACATGTCGTTGGGTCCCACCAGCATGTTTTTCCCGCAGTAGGTATTGAGCACCGGGACCTCGTTTTCCGGTATGAACATAGCCACACTGTCTCCGTTGATGCCATGCAGACGGTCACTGTCATCCATAAAGCTTTTCACACTCTCGTTTGAAGTGTCCTGCATCAGAAGCCTGCGGATAAAAGATGCCGAAGCAAAGCTTGCCGAATAGATGGCGGCATCATGGGATACGCCCCGTCTGTGTATGGGATGAAGTCCCACCTCAGAGGTCCTGCCCAAAAGTGATCTGGTATAGGCAATGCCAAGGATATTGTTGGGGGCCTCCAAAAACTTTGACAGGCGCTCCCGCTCCACAGGAATGTCCCAGTTGTCCACAATGGCATTGGCTCTGGCCTTGGCAAAGGGTATGCCTGATCTCAAGTATTTGTTGAGGCTGTCCTTGAAGCCATGGGGCTCATTTAAAAAGAAATCAGCCACCCTGATAAACATCTCGGGATCCTCGTCCTCACAGCCAAACATAAGGTCTGTCACCACTCCGGTGGCAAGCAAAAGGCTCACTCCCGTCTCGGCAAAAACCTCGGCAGAGGCAGTTGATGCCACCACCGGCATCTCTATGACCAGATCGGCGCCGTTTTCTATGGCAAGGCGCGCCCTGGCGTACTTGTCGATGATGGCGGGCTCGCCGCGCTGGACAAAGTCACCGCTCATCACCACTACCACGCCCTCTGCGCCAAATTCATTTTTTGCCTTTTCTATCTGATATACATGTCCGTTGTGAAACGGATTGTACTCAGCAACCACGCCCATTATCCCCATAGTCATACCCCCTGTGCAGATGGTGGTCTTTATCCTGCTTAATGATGGAACAGACGCAGGCCTGTAAATGCCATTACCATGTCGTATTTATCAGCTGTCTCTATCACGTTATCATCACGGATGGAACCGCCGGGCTCGGCAACGTATTTGACGCCGGACTTATGGGCACGCTCGATGTTGTCACCGAAGGGGAAGAAGGCATCGGAGCCAAGGGTGACGCCGCTCATCTTATCAAGCCATGCGCGCTTTTGTTCGGAAGTAAACTGCGCCGGCTTTTCAGTAAATATGTTTTCCCATGAACCGTCACGCAACACATCCATGTACTCGTCGCCGATGTAAAGGTCGATGGCATTGTCGCGGTCGGCACGACGGATGTCCGGCAAAAAGGGAAGGCCCAGCACCTGAGGTGACTGCCTTAACCACCAGTTGTCCGCCTTTTGGCCTGCCAGCCTGGTGCAGTGGATACGGCTCTGCTGTCCTGCTCCGATACCGATGGCCTGTCCGTCCTTTACATAACACACGGAATTGGACTGGGTGTACTTTAAAGTGATCATGGAGATAGCCAGGTCGATCTTTGCCTGCTCCGTAAGCTCCTTGTTTTTGGTAACAATATTTGAAAAGAACTCATCGTCGATCACAAGCTCGTTTCTGCCCTGCTCAAAGGTGATACCAAAGACTTCCTTTCTCTCGATCTCTTTGGGCTCATAGTCCGGATCGATCTCTATTACAGCATAGCCGCCCTTCTTTTTTGCCTTAAGGATCTCCAATGCCTCGGGCTCATAGCCGGGAGCGATGACACCGTCTGATACCTCGCGGGCGATGATCTTTGCGGTGGATACGTCGCAGGTACGCGACAGTGAGATGAAATCTCCGAAGGATGACATGCGGTCAGCACCGCGTGCACGGGCATAAGCGTTTGCGATGGGTGTAAACTCTATGTCCATGTCGTCCACCCAGTAAATCTTTTTTTCCACATCCGAAAGGGGCTGGCCAACTGCTGCTCCCGCAGGTGATACATGCTTGAAGGATGTGGCTGCAGCCAGACCTGTGGCGCGGTCCAGTTCCCGGACCAGCTGCCAGCTGTTGAAGGCGTCCAGGAAATTGATGTAGCCGGGCTTACCGTTCAATACCTTGATAGGCAGCTCGCCCTCTTCCATGTATATGCGGGATGGCTTTTGATTGGGGTTGCAGCCATATTTGAGTTCCAATTCTTTCATTTTTTCCTCCTT
>CAMODS010000092.1 GCA_946611525.1 uncultured Lachnospiraceae bacterium
CAGCAAACCTTTTTCCAAGTGTCTTTAACATCATTTTTTTCGCCTCCATTAAAAAAATAAAATTTGCTGAGAAAAGCGGAACCTTTAAATATTTTCGTCCTCTTTCCCGTCGGTGATAATACCACAAATCATCACTTATGTAAAGAGCAGATTGCATCACGGCCGTACAAAAAACGAAGCCCCCAAATGGGGGCTTCAGCTTCGTACCAAAAATGTCTACTGCTACACTGCTCCGGAGTACAAACTACTCACAAGATTGTCTGAGGAGTATGCTCCGGTTGCGGAATACCCGCTGGACGAGGTGTTCTGGGATGCACTGTAAAAGTTTAATAAGTTGGCATTTTGTGATATGCCTGCTCCATACTTTTTAAATACATCCGAAACACGTGCCATGTCCGCCTTTTCAAAAGCGGTCTTGTCCATGGACAGCTTTCCGTCTGAGCCTGTTGAGATACCGATAGATGAAAGTGCGCCGGAGTTCTCGGCGGTCTTTTTCATCATGGCTGACAGATTGCTGGTCACTCCCGAAACCGAACTCTTTTTTGCTGAGTCAATGGTAGCGTTGTAATTCTTGATAAAGTCCTCTGCTGCGGATCTGATGGACTTCACATCGTAGGATGACTGGCCATCACTTCCAGTAGTCTTGGCATATGTATCGTCGGACATCACCTTATTAATGCTGCTCTTTAGATCTGCCGAGCTCTGTGCCGCAGATACCTTTGTCGATGCGCTGTCGGTGGATGTGGCTGCTGCCGAGTCGCTAATATAAAATGATGCACGGTTCATGCTGGTGGCCACTTTGGAGCCATAGCTTGTAACATCATTTCCGTCAAACACAGCCTTGATCTTGTCCGCATCAACTGATTTGAGCTTTTTCTCATCAAGGTTCATGGTACCGTCTTTGTTGATGGTGATACCTATCTCCTTGAGCTTGTCTGCATCCGCTGTGCCTGCCCTCATGGCCCCTGCCACGTTTTTGGATACAGCCGTCATTGTGGACTTTTTGGAAGACTCCACAGAGTCATTGTATGCGGACACGTATGACTTTAAAGCAGACTTCGCCTTGTCACCTGTTGCGTCCTCATAGGTGGCCTTGTCCTGAAGTGTGGACAAAGAACCTGTCATGTTGCTCACAGAAGATGAAAGCTTTGCATTGGCAGCGCTTACCTCCTTAGAAACGGTAGGATTGCGCCTCTCTTCTATGAGCTTTTCTGTAATATTGCTACCTGAACCCGCTGATCTGGATGTGCCGGAAGTGGCCTGTCCGTAATAGGACTTGAGTAACTTGCCGTAGCTACCGCTTTTGATAGAATTGTAGTCCCCGATCATGCCGGCAAGCCCGTTATTCGAGCCCATCAACGTCTTGATCGAAGATGAATCCCAGGAACTGCTCATACTCTAACACCTCCATGTACTGATTAATTGCGTCCTTGCTCTACTACCACATTATAACTCCCTTTTTTTGCAATTTCAATCGCAAGATATGGGCAGGTGATGGTATCTCATATCATATATCGGCTGACAGGCGAAAAAAAATAACCTCCCCGCGGAAGGTTATTGTATCCTTATAACATGATACTCTCCCCAACAAGTGGATTGGAGTATTCATAGAAAAAGTCCGTAGCCGTGTACCAGTTTTTAGGCACCTCTGTTGGAAGTATCTCTATATCCGTATTGATCTCGTCCAGGATCAAAAAATCCCAGTCCGGCAAAAAAATATCCAGGTACTTTTGGGTCTCGATACTTTTTAAAAGCTCCTCACAGCTCGTAGATGCATCATCTATCCTGTTTCCCAGATTTACATCGCAGTCACGATACATCTTATCCAAAACCTGTGATCTGGTTTCTTCAGAAAGTCTGAGTCGCATCCTCTCCAGATCTTCTATGGTAAAGCTCTCATCATCACTGATGTGCTCAATATTGGATGCGAGTCTGTGTATGATATAGTACATATACATATCGGGCACCAGAAGGTGCTTTGACCTTACCGCTGCAAAGAGCAGGGCAAAATACTCCACCCCTGCAATGGGTGTGATATATTCCGGCAGAACATCGTGGTATTTCAGCACATCGTAGAAATCTCTCTTGTGATCTAAAACAAACGACGAAACACCCTCATCAGGCAAACCCTCCGTCATGGGACGGAGCATCCTAATCATCTCCAGCGCCCATGCTTCGTTGGTAAGCTTGGTGATCTCGAAGTCTAAAGCATAATCATTGGTCACGTGGCCGGCATATTTAAGCATAATAGATCCTCTTGTGTCAGGTAGTATCTCATTACTGCGCAGGCTTTTGAGCAGCTCCTGCTGCCTGTGTTTTTTTCGCCTTGGCGATCTGTTCCTTCAGGTTCAGGCACTTGTCCTTTACACGCGAATTTGTATTGGGCGAAGTCAAAAGCCTGGATACCGTCTGTGATGCGTAATCGTAGTCCTTAAAATACATGGCCATATTTGCCAGCATAAACTCAAGGGTGTTGGAGTCCATGCCATAGTATGGCGGGGACTCTTTACTCATGCAAGCCTTGAAGCCTTCGTATGCCTGCTGGTAAAAGCCCTGGATCTCCTCCTTGACCTCATTTTTAACAGCCTTTTCTTCCTCGGTGCCTTCGGGCAAAAGCTTGTACTGAGTACGTCTGAGCCAGGAAAGCTTGAGGCAGATATATGACTTTTCGGAAAGCTTGGCACGACGAGCCATGGCACATACCAGTGCCAGCTTGTATCTGTCCACAGCCTCCTCATAAGAATACGTGGTGCGATCAACAGGTGTCTCACCCGAATAATTATCACAAACGGCCTCCCTTACCCACTTGCGCTGTGTAGATGACAGTGGACCAAAGGCCTTTGTCATAGCAGAATATCCGCAATTAGGGCAGGATACCACATCATACTTTATGGTATCTACACCCTCGTGGCGCGGTCGCAGGTCAAATTCCTGTCCAATCATCTTGGCCTTACCGGTCTTTACCAAAAGCACCGGAAACTTGCTGTCACAGACGGGACACTCCATCTCCTTTTTCAGAAGATAATCCTCCTCTGTCATAACCTGCTTTTCCTGTGTAGTAGCCTTAGCCGACGCCTTCTTTTTTGTCTCCTCTTTGGTGATATCAAGAGCACCATCGGCCTTTAAGCCAAACTTTTCCAGTCCTGCTAATAAATTCATACTATATCCTCATTTTACTTTTCAAGTTTGAACGAGCTCTTCAAAGAAGCTATACGATTAAATACCGGTTCCCCGGGCTTAGAGTCCTTATAATCCACGGTGAAGAATCCGTTTCTTACAAACTGGAAACTGTCATAGGCTGCCGCTTCGCAAAGTGCCGGCTCCACATAAGCGTCATCAAGCACCTCCAGGGAATTGGGATTAAGATTTAGGCTGCCGTCTTCATTATATACCCCCAGCTCCTCATCCACAATATTTTCGTAGAGTCTCACCCTTACCTTTTTAGCCGTGGAAGCATCTACCCAGTGGATGGTACCCTTGACCTTACGCCCGTCGGGAGAATCGCCACCCTTGGTGGCAGGATCGTAGGTGCAGTGGATCTCGGTGACATTGCCCTCACCATCTGTCTCGTAAGATGTACAGGTGACAAAATAGGCGTTCATGAGTCTCACCTCATTGCCGGGATAAAGTCTGAAATACTTTTTCGGAGGCTCGATCATAAAGTCATCGGCTTCGATGTAAAGCTCCTTAGAAAAAGTAACCGTCCTCTCCCCCAGGTCGGGATTCTCCGCATTATTTATCACGGGAAGCTCCTCGCTTTCACCCTCGGGATAATTGTCAATGATAAGCTTTACCGGCTTAAGCACTGCAAAGGCTCTGGGTCTTTTTACTTTCAGATCCTCCCTGATGCAGTACTCCAACATGGCGTAATCCACGGAGCTGTTGGACTTTGAAACACCACAGAGCTCCACAAACTTCTGAATGGACTCCGGTGTATAGCCTCGGCGCCTTAAGCCTGCTATGGACACCAGTCTGGGATCATCCCATCCGTCCACTATACCATCCTCAACCAGCTTTTTTATATATCTCTTACCTGTGACCACGTTGGTCAGATACATTTTTGCAAACTCTATCTGACGGGGCTTTGCACCGTAGTCGCAATTATTTACCACCCACTCGTAAAGAGGTCTGTGATCCTCAAACTCCAGCGTACAGATGGAATGTGTGATGCCCTCTATTGCATCCTCACTGGGATGGGCAAAATCATACATGGGATAGATGCACCATTTGTCCCCCGTATTGTGGTGTGAAAGATGGGCCACACGGTACAAAATGGGATCTCTCATATTTATATTGGGAGAAGCCATGTCGATCTTTGCCCTCAGCACCATGGAACCGTCCTCAAACTTGCCGTCCTTCATCTCCTCGAAGAGACGGAGATTCTCTTCCATGGGACGGTTACGGTTGGGATCATCACTACCCGGCTCCGTCAGTGTGCCGCGGGTGTTTTTGATCTCATCTGCTGACAGGTCTGAAACATAAGCCAGTCCCTTTTTGATAAGCTCAACCGCCTGCTCATACATCCGGTCAAAATAATCGGAAGCAAAATACAGATGGTCACCCCAGTCAGCTCCCAGCCACTGTATGTCCGCCTTTATGGACTCCACGAACTCGATGTCCTCTTTGGCAGGGTTTGTGTCATCGAATCTCATATGAAAAGTGCCACCGTACTCCTTTGCCAATCCGTAGTTTAAAAGTATGGACTTGGCGTGGCCGATGTGCAGATAACCGTTGGGCTCCGGAGGAAACCGCGTCACGACCTCCTTGTACCTGCCCTCCTCAAGATCCTTATCTATCTCACGTTCTATAAAATTTCTGCTTTCTTCTGACATTTTTTCTCCTTAATCTGACTTTTATAAGATCCTTCGACTCGCTTCGCTCGCTCAGGATGACACCCCATGTCATTCTGAGCGTAGCGAAGAATCTACTGTATATGCGGGTGCGTGAAAAGGTGGTCGTTGCAGTACTCGTAGTTGCCGTTGCACTTGCTGCAAAAACGGAAGGTAAGCTCCGGATTACTGACATCGGTGCGTCCGCAGATCGCACACTTGTGTCTGCCTACAGGCTCGTGTCGTCTGGTCTGCTGCGGCGCCTGCTCATTATTTTTGGGCTGCTGCCCGGGGCCAAAACCCGCAAAGCCTCCAAAACCTTTTCCTGTGGCCTGTCTGAACCTGGCTTTTCTCATCTGCTCACGGGGAGAGATGCTGCGCCAGTTTCTGGTGGTCACAAAGAATATCAAAAAGTTTAATAAAGATGCGATAATGGCAACTCTGCCGGCCCAGCCTACCGAGAAGAACTCAAAGAATATAAGCACCCCGTAGACCACGGCCATCCACTTCATCTTTATGGGAATAATGAAATACAGTAGTATCTGCATGTCCGGATAACTCAGGGCAAAAGCCAGGAATATGGACATGTTTATATAATATGTTGAAAAATAAGCACCTATCATCACGGGCGCACCATTCATCACACCGTATATACCATACAGTATAAAGGATCCGATCACCGTAAAGATGATACCTCCAAAAATGTATACGTTAAACTTGAAGGTACCCCAGGTCTGCTCCAAAACCGTACCCAGCTGCCAGTAGAAAAACATCATGATCAGCGCAAACAAAATGTTTTGCTGGGGCGCGATAAGAACCCAGGTGATGATACGCCAGATCTGAAACTCATGGATGATATAATATGGCTCTAATGTGAGATATGTAATAAAAGAAAACCCTAGTGCCTGAGCCAAAAACTCAAACAGATATCCTACGGCATAACCACCGATCAGATAATTGATGAGTCTGGGTATGGCGAATT
>CAMODS010000093.1 GCA_946611525.1 uncultured Lachnospiraceae bacterium
AGCATCCTTGGAACTGCTGTAGCCCTCGTCGCTGTATGCCTTTACGGTGTAGTAATATCTCTTGCCCGCCTTGACCGATGTATCCTTGTATGATACCGTGGAGCCATCTTCCACCTTATCAAGCTTTTCCCAAGTACCATCCTGGGAGGTCTTTCTATAAATATAATATCCGTCGGCTCCATCTGTTTCATCCCAGGCGACCTTCATACCCTTATCATAGTTTGCCACCTTGCTTATCACGGGATTTTCAAGTCTGAGTATGGTGGATCTGGGACCTGCCTCCGTAAAGCCCGACCCTGTACGCAGCTTTATCTTATAATCATAAAGTGCACCCGGCTCAGCGCTGTCATCCACATAGCTTAGGGTAGATGCATCCACATAATCTACCTTCTCATAGGATGAGGCATCTTCATCTTTTCGATAGATATAATAATAATCCGCCTGGGGAGTAGAGCTCCACGTAAGCTTCACACCGCTCGCAGTATTGGCACTGGTGGTGGAGGCTATGAGATCCATGCTGCCATACCAGTAGTTCATATCCACGTTACCTGATATACCTGCCACAGATCCCGTGGAAGCATACTGCCAGGTCTCGTAATAATGATAATCCTTGAAAAAGGCCCAGGACTTGCCAAAGTCCTCCACTATCTCCTCGTTGGCATAGGCACAATAAGGAGTGTTATACTGTGCCACCCAGTGATAGTGAGTATCCTCCTCGGCAAACTTGTCCAGATAAGCATACCAGTAATAGGCACTGGCATAGACGCCGCAGCGAAAGCCCGCATTGTCCATCTTTTTACAGAACCTTTTTGCCATGGCAGAAAGCTGGGATGCCGAGCAGGTGTCGGTCACCGTCTTTTCCTCCATGTCCAGATATATAGGAAGGGAGGGCGTGTGACCCTTTAAAAGCCTTTTTATATGATTGACCTCGGAATCGATCATGGCCGAGGATGTAGCATAGGAATACAGATATACGCCATAGGGAATACCATACTGCTCACAGGCGCTGGCATATTCCTCCCATTTAACATCATCATGTGTCTCGGTGTTGCTGCCATAGCCACAGCGGATGATAACAAACTCCACGTTCTTATCTGAAGCCACCTGTGCCCAGTCAATGTCTTCCTGCCATTTGCTCACGTCTATGCCCTGGTAGGTATAGTCAGGCTGTAAGGCAGCTGACACCTCATCCGTCCCGGTTACGCCATAATAAAAAGAGGCAGCCCCATGAACCCCGGTAACTGCCAAAGACAGCGAAAGCACTGTCAAAAAAAGCTTCTTAAAAAACTGAACTCTCATCACATAACCTCTAAAAATTTCCTCACATTTTCACCGATATCGCCGTTGAAAACTGCTGAACCGGCTACTAATATATTCGCACCGGCAGCCAAAATTTCCGGGGTGTTTGAAACACGGACTCCTCCGTCAACCTCCACATCCGTCTTTAGTCCCTTTTTTTCAAGGATCTGTGAAAGCGTCTGAAGCTTGTCTAAGGTATAACCGATAAACTCCTGGCCACCGTAGCCGGGATTGACCGACATCAAAAGGACCATGTCCACCTCAGGCAGGATATACTCGATAGTATCTAAAGGCGTGGCAGGGTTTAAAGCTACTCCCGCCATCACTCCCTGTGACTTTATAAGCTTTATACAGTAGTCCAGCTGTCTGGTAGCCTCAACATGAATGGTGATGATATCCGCTCCCGCTTTGGCATAGTCCAGTATAAATCGCTCCGGCCTTTCCACCATCATATGGACATCCAGGATCCTTTCCGTAAGCTGTCTTACGCTCTCAAGCACAGGCATGCCAAAGGAGATGTTGGGGACAAAATGTCCGTCCATAACATCGAAGTGAAGATACTGGGCTCCGGCCTCATCGGCTTTTACAACCGCGTCAGCCAGGTGTCCAAAGTCCGCAGCTAAAATTGAAGGCGCCAAACAATTCATAATATTTCCTCTCAGTACCGTCTGTTGGATTTCAGTTCCATGTATAGCTGCACATAGTGCTCGTACCGCTCAGGGTCGATGGCACCGCGTACTGCGCAGTCAGGCTCCTCTATATGGGCACAGCCCCTGAATCTGCAATCCGGGGAAAGCTTTGCTATCTCCGGGAAAAAGTCTCCCAGCTCATCTGCTTCTATATGGGAAAACTCCACAGAGCCGAAGCCGGGTGTATCAATGATATATCCCTTTGCCTTTGGAACATATATAAGCTGGGAGTGTCTGGTGGTCTGACGGCCACTCTCCCGTTTTTTCATAAGTTCCCCGGTCTCCATCACCACTTCATCCTGCAAAAGATTGATAAGTGAAGACTTGCCCACACCGGAAGGCCCCGCCAATGCGGTGATGCGATCCTTTAGGATGGAGATCATCCTGTCACTTCCCTCCCCGGTTTTAGCAGAAGATTCTATGACCTCATATCCGATATCCCGGTACCTTTTTGAAAAGACCGCGATCTCATCCTCATCCTCTTTTACCAGATCGGTCTTGTTTATGCACAAAACCGATGGGATGCCCTGACTTTCCATCCAGACCAAAAAACGGTCTAAAAGTCCTGTATTGATCCCCGGGTTTTTAATGGCAAATATCACAAGCGCCTGGTCCACATTAGCCACGGGCGGCCTCATAAGTTCATTCTTCCGGGGCTCTATCTCCTCGATCTGCCCCTCCATGTCACCCTCATGGGTGATGGTAATGGACACCATATCTCCCGTAAGAGGCTTTATACCCTGTTTTCTGAAAAGCCCCTTGGGACGGCACTCATAGGTGCCCTCTCCGGTATCCACGTAGTAAAAACCGGCAATGCTTTTTACGATCCGTCCCCTCGTCATTGCTTTTTAAACTTTACGGAGCCGGAGCTTATCTCCTCGGCTCTGGACGAGTCCACATAGTAGGTAAGAGTACCGGTCTCTGTGGTGATACCCGATGCACTGCAGGTATCTCCGTCATCTACTGAACCCTTGTACTGCTCATTGCCGGAAGCATCCGTAAGTACCACATAGGCCGAATCGTATTCACCCAGATCCACATCCCATGTATACTTGTAATAAACAGCCTCCGCACCTTTTGAAATGACTACGGATACACTGCTTCCTATATCTGCATAACTGCCTGCTGCGGTGCTCTGTGAAATGATAAGCCCCTCAGCCACACTGTCTGAATACTCCGAGGTCACATTGCCCATGGTAAGTCCCACGTCCGAAAGTGCTGTGGATGCATCCTGCTGGGTCTTGCCTGTAAGTGTGGGAACCTTGACGGACTCCACACCCTGGCTGACTAAAATGGTAACGGTATCGCCTTCCTTGCCCATTGATGCAGCATCGGGAGTCTGTGAGATCACCTTGCCCTGCTCCACATCCTTGCTGTGCTCGTAGGTCACATTGACCTGGAAGCCTGCTGTGTTTAGGGCAGACTTGGCATTGGCCTCATCCTGTCCCTTTACATCCGGGATCTCTATCTCACCCTTGCCGGAGGAAAGGGTTACCTCCACGGTAGTATTCTTTTCAACCGTATTACCTGCTTCGATGGACTGCTCAATGATCTGTCCCTCTTCATACTCATCGGATGAAGCCTCACCTATCTTGTGATATCCCAGTCCGAGATCCTTGAGCGTAAGCTTTGCCTCGTCCTCGGTCATTCCCAAAAGATCAGGCATCTCGATATCAGCCTTCTCCTCGGTAACCTCCTGCTCTACCTCAGTCTCCTCAGGTTCCTCTGCAGGCTTTTTGCCGAAGTGGAAAAGTCCGAAAAAGCTTCCCACCAGATAGACCACAAGTATCACAATGACTACTGCCGCAGCTATGCCCATGATACGGATGGCTTTGTCCATCTTGGGATTGATGAGTCCGTCATCATCGTCATCATCATCTGTAAACACTTCAGGCTCCACCCGCTTTTGAGGGGTGTGGTGAACCTTCTTTGGAGGCTCGGTGGCAATAAGCCCTGCCTGCTCCTGTATCTTTTTAACCTCATCATCTGTGATGACACGGGTCTTTTCCGTCTCGTCCCCATCGGGGATTGTCACAAAATCCTCTTCGGGATTTACCAGTGCACGCTTTAAATCGCTAAGCATATCCTCCATGGATCCGTAGCGGCGATCCTGGTTTTTCTGGGTAGCCTTTAAGATGATCTTTTCCACGGAAACAGGAAGCTCCGGTGCGTAGTGGCTGGGAGGCACCATCTCACCCTGGAGGTGCTGCAGCGCAATGGCCACAGTGGTGTCACCGTCAAAAGGCACCCTGCCTGTGCACATCTCATACATCACTATACCCAGTGAATAGATATCGCTCTGGTAGGTCACATATCCGTTTCTGGCCTGCTCGGGAGATGAATAATGTACCGAGCCCATGATGTCTGCATTTATAGTGTTGGATGTTGCAGCCCTGGCTATACCGAAATCAGTAACCTTTACCTTGCCCTCTTTGGAAATGATTATATTCTGGGGCTTAATGTCCCTGTGTACTATCTCCTTTTTGTGAGCGGCCTCTATACCCCTGCCCACCTGGATTGCTATGGAGATCACCTCATTGTAGGTAAGCTGACCCTTTTTGGAAATATAGGTCTTTAAGGTGATACCCTCAACATACTCCATTACGATGTAGTAAAGTCCGTTTTCCGCTCCCACATCATAGATATTTACTATATTGGGATGCTCAAGTCCCGCTGCTGCCTGAGCCTCCTGCCTGAACTTTGATACAAATCCGGAATCAGCCGCAAACTCCTGCTTTAAGACCTTTACTGCCACCTCCCGTCCGAGAGAATGGTCCATCGCCTTATAAACATCACTCATTCCGCCGGCGCCAACCTTTTCGAGCACCTCATACCTGTCCGCCAGATAAGTTCCATTTTCTAACATCCTACATATCCTCCCGAATATCTATCAAAAGTACGGTAATATTGTCCTCGCCCCCATTTTCAAGGGCCAGCTCCACAAGGTTTTCAGCCTTTTGTTTTACCTTGTTGTCACCGGATAAAATATCACCGATGGCAGTATCATCTACCATGTTTGTAAGACCGTCCGTGCACAAAAGCACCTGGTCGATATCATCAAAGGGCACATCAAAAATGTCTATCCGCACTTCCTTTTCAGCGCCGACTGCCCTGGTAATAACGTGCTTTTTTTCTCTGTAGATCTCTGAGTCCTTATCGATACTTCCGTTTTTGATAAGCTCCTGGACCACGGAGTGATCACGCGTGACCTGGGTGAGTTCATTGTCCTTCATCACATAGAGTCTCGAATCACCCACATTGGCTACATAAAGATGGCCATCAAAAAAAGTAGCCGCCACCATGGTGGTGCCCATCCCGTATTTTCCGGGGTCGCCGGATGCCTCCTCATATATCCTGCGATTTGCTGCTTTTATGGCAGACTCCAGGATCGGTACCGGCTCCTTTTTTTCTTTTTTTCTCACCTCGTCCAAAACGACGTGAACAGACTGCTCCGATGCGTACTCCCCGGCAAGGTGCCCGCCCATTCCGTCGGCCACTATAAACAGGTTCTTTAGTGCACCAGCATCAGTATCTGAGGCAAACACGTAGTCCTGATTGGACTCACGTATCCTGCCCTTGTCCGTGATAGCAAAAAAAAGCATGCCATCCTCCTTATATCTTTAGATCGTAATGTCTTCTAAGTTGTCCGCAGGCGCCGTCAATATCCGCGCCCATACTCCTTCTAATAGTAACATTTATTCCGTTTTTTTCAAGTTTATGTTGAAAAT
>CAMODS010000094.1 GCA_946611525.1 uncultured Lachnospiraceae bacterium
TCAAGATAAGTCGGTCGATGGGAAAAGCGCATATCCCAGTTGTCGCTTTTGTTTGCGGCGGCGGTCTCCATGTGGGAAAGATAAGCGGCATAGTCCTCGTCGATGGATACAAATCGTGAAAAAAACTCCTCTCCCCTACTCCGCCGGGCCGCCTCATTTTCCCGCTCCGCATCGATAGCTGCCTTGAAGCCCCGAAGCCTGTCAAAAAATGCAGCCAGCTCATCCGCAGTCAAAAGCCCGTCAAAAACTTCTTCATACTCGCTGTCAGAAACGGCACAGATCCTGTCATAAAAGGGTTCATCAATGGCCGTATACTGCATCTTACCCATTAACTCCGGGCAGACACAAAGTCCCAGGCTCACATGTTTTTTAAGTGTCTCATAGTCATTTACTCCAAAGGAAAGATCATGATCGATGGCAAGTATGGAAAGGACGTTTATCATATCCGCTCCCTCGATGGGCGGCTTAATATCATCAAAGTCCATATCGCAGATAAGCTTGATATTGAATTTGTGCCTGTCGAGCTGGGCACAAAGATAATCAAACATCAAAAGAACCGTAAGCTGCCTCACCGCCGGCACGGTATAGCGCATACGGTAACCCTTCACCGGATCAAACCGGCGCAGATCCTCTAACCGCACCCCGGCAGCAGGAGGCATTTTAATCCCATCTAATGTCTCTCCCTTATAGGTAAAGCTGCCCCTCTCCGCTGGGATTATGATATCGCTAACCCCCAAAAACTTCGACAATTCCCAGGTGGCAATATTGCGGTCGGAAATACGGGTCCCGGGAGCCAGTCCCCCGGCGTCCATGGCATTGTTTACAAAAGAAAAATTATGATCCCTTGAGGTCATCCCCTGCACCGTTACGATCTTCGGATAGGGTGGCGGCACCGCCGGCATCACAGCCTCTTCCTTGAAATAAAAAGGCTCTCCCTCCTCGTCCGTGAAAAAGAGCCTGGGATATCGTCTCCCGATAAGTGTTTTCATATCATCCCTCAATATTCTGCTGATACATCTGGAAGCCGCCAGCCCTTTTTACATGGTGCATTATAACTCCTTACTGGATAACAATGGGGTCCCAGCCATAGTCCTGATACTTGGTGACCAAAAGACCGTTTTTCTTAACATAGGCAGCAACCTGATTTAAGTCTATTCTGCAGTACGTCTGGTAAATAACATACTGTCTCCCTTTTGATCTAAGTCATCCAGCCAGACTAAAGCATCGTCATGCAAAAAGATCTTGCCGGAGCCATCAGAGGAAAGTTCAAAAACCTCGGGATCCGCATCCGGATCAGCAGGATCCGACAGATAGCGCATGTAGGTACAGCCCTCGTATAATAAGGCCTTGCAGTCGCTGTCATAGACCGCATCATCGATCTGCCAGGAATAGCTGGTATAATCATCCTCAATCGAAAAGATGGAAATACTTAAGCTTCCTTCCTCATCCCCCCGGGTGATGGACAGGGTGGTATTCTCCCCTGCCCGATCAAAATAATCCCCGATGAAATCATAGGTATCGGACTCCGGATCCCCGTATACGACAGCCGGCTTCGTGGGTTCCCCCACGTCCGGCACCTCCGACACTTCCGTCGGCTCTTCCTCCCGGTTCTTTGTGGCGTTATAGATCAAAAGCCCTATCACCGCCGCCAGTGCCAGGATCCCGATACCTAAAAGGACATAAAACCTGATACCCTTTTTTTTATTTGTTTTTTTTCTGTTATTTTTCTCTTTCATATCCTTACTGTAATCCTGTCTCTTTGAATACTTCCTTTATTCTCGCTTCATCATGATATGGTCTGCCGCCGAGTTTTCTGATCAGTTCTATACACTTTAGGGCATCATCATAGAGTTCTCTCTCCTTGTTTTCGTAATCGGCCTGAATGGCTTTATAGAACTCAAGTTCAGCTAAATACTTTTCATGGTTTCTGGCTTTATCACCCATCTCCTCCCTGATTTCGAGTATCTGCTTGAGAATGTAATCCGCCTTCCCATGCGAATCTGAAAGCTCTTTCTCAAATTCTTTAATTTCGTCATAGGCTGCCTGGCATTTTTTGATCTCCTCCTCATCGCCGGACTTTTTGGCTTCTTCCAATGCCTTCTTTGCAGGATATACTTTTTCCACGCAGATCTTATAGTACTCACAGTATGCCTGTATCGTCTTGTCATAATGCGCCTGAAGTTCATCTTCCTTCTCTTTCAGCGGATCATATACATCTTTATCATCTCTAACATCTACACTACGATTACTTACCACAATATCGATGTCAAAACGAGAGCGAATAGCATCATAATCCCTGTCAAGCTGGTCATTCAGTTCATCTATATAGGTCTCTTTCATATCGTCCGATTGACTTACGTTACGGTAAAATTCCTCTAACAGGCGATTCGCCCTGGTTGCCTCTCCACCATTAAAGGTAAGCTTGTCCTTGTAATAGGCTGTGGCATGGCGAAGCTTTTCCATCTCCTTACTGTTCGAATTAATATAATCGACAAATGCCTCTATACTGGAAGGATCGATCTCATCTACCCTGGCTACAACGGCGTCACAGCCTACTGCCATGGCAGAATCTATCCTTGTGATATAGCCATAGCCAAAGCCCTGTTCCATCATCTCACTTCCCATGGTAAGTACCGGATCATACTTCGCCGCAAGTTCTTTGCCCACATCATCCGGGGAGAGTATCTGATCCAGTGTTATGTTATAAAGCTCAGAAACAGCGCTGTCAAAAGGTTTCACCTTTTCCTTAAATTCAGCAAGCTTATCTTCCCCATCTGTGGTACCCAGATCTTTTAGCTGTTTCTCGATATCCGACATCATGTTTTCGGACTTTCCCTTAAGCTCATCTGCTGCGGAGGGGTCATTTACCCTGTTATAGTTGGAAGCATACTGGGCCACTAAGAATTCTTCAAAGCGGTCTCTTACTGCGCCGAGAGACTCATTGTACTTTTCATCCACCTGCTCCACAGTATACTTTGGCTCGCCTTCCAGTTTCTCTATCTCGGCAATGACTTCCTTACACTTATCCCTGCTTGCATTCATGGTGCCGAGGTAATCATAGATCATTTCTGTAATTATCTTATACTTTTCCTGAATGGAGGCGATCCTGCCGTTGCATACCTCATATCTGGCCTTGCACTGGACGTAGGCGGTACTGGCATGCATATATTCCCAATCCAGATTTTGGTCCATTCCAACCAGCTTTTTAAAAAACTTAATAATTTTATGTGAGTTGGCATTACTTTCAAATTTGGCCTTCTTTTCCTTCATGTCAGCTTCTTTTACGCTGAGCTCTCTTGCTATATTCTCCAGTTCACTCTGCTTTGCCTTCATCTCGGTCTCAAGCTCTTTATACTCGTCTCCGAAGTCCCCGTAAGGAATAAGAAGGTCGTAGTTATTGGAAAGGATATCATTATAGGACATGATCAAAAGCATCCTCTCACGCCAGATATCTTCCACTGCTTCTGCATAGTTTTGGATGCTCTTAAGTATCTTCTCCGTTTCTGCCTGCAGCTCGCCTTTATACTCACTGCCATAGGCAGACTTACAATTATCTCTTAGCACATAAAAGAAGTCATCCAGGGCATCGGCATACTGGTAATCCGATTTCTTGATCGTATAAACAGTAAGATTAAAGTTCGCATTTAAATCATCGATCTTTGCACCGAGCTGTTTTATGACGTAAAAGATCGCATTTCCGAGTATGGAGCCAAAGACATCCCGAAGCGGCGTAGCAGCTGCTTCATGGCTGTATCTCTTGAAGGAATAAGCCGTGGCAAATTCGGAGTTTGTAATCTTTGTTATGCAGCCATTACAGATCTCGATGTCATTTTTTATATCGGAAAACTTATCCGTTGTTCCAAGGTCATCGGGTTTGTATGTCTTTAGTCTCTTGATGGCCTCTTCAAAAGGAGACATGATCTCCTTGAATTCGGTGATGACATTGCTTTGGAAATCCGAAACCACCTGGTTCTCGATCTCGGTCATCTTTGCATCCAGTTCGGACACATCGGCACCCTCTCCTGCTTCAGCCTTTTGACTGTATGAAACAACATACTCCACCAAAAGCTGGGCGAGCTTTGCATTTCTGGAGTCTTCCAACGCTTTAATGTAAGAATCAATGCCCTCTCCCAAGGTGTCCCTGTAGATTTTTGGCATCTCCCCGGTTATGCGGATACGATCCTCCATGGCACGCAGATCTGCCGCCTTTGTTTTGGGATCAGCTTTCATCTCCTCATATTTTTTCAGATCCCGTTCATGTTCCTTTTCAAGGGAACCTATGGCAGTCAAAAGCTCTACCTCATAGTTGAGCTCATTTAAATGCTTAAGGGCGTAGTCGATGCTCTCGTCATCGGTAGCCATGCCAAGAGATCTAAGAAGCTCTGCCGCAGCATCACGCTGTGCCTGGATCTCCGCAAGGCGGGCTTCCTCTGCCTCACGGATGGCCTTTTCTTCGGCCTCTTTTCTCTTCTGGGCAGCGATCTCCTCGGCGGTCTTTTCATCCACGTCGTTATAGATTTCGTTGGAAATGGTATCGAACTTGGCGTCACCGATCTTTTCACCGTCCTTGTCAAAAAGCTCGATAAAGACGTTGTTAAGGTCACTCTTTAAGAATGACATATAGGTAAACTGCTGGTCCACGGGAACCAGACGGTCTGAAAGCACATAGGAATCCTGTGCCACACAGAGCCTGTAGTATGCTGCCTCCTGGCCGCTTAAGTACTCCTGTGTCACCTGTGTCTGATCCAGATTGATCGTGAGGACCAGCATGTCCGTAGACACTTCATCACTGGTGGTGTAGGTACCCAGGGTATGGGCATTGACTTCATCCTCATAGCCAACCTTGATATTCAGGGGGCCTGAAAAAACAGTGGGCTCAATGCGGCACTCGTCGATAAATGTATTACCGTCATATACACGGATGGCGCACTCTCCCAGGTTCGCGGTGGAAAGCATCAGGTGGCGGATATTCTCGCCCACGGGGGTTTTCTCGTAAACCGTCTTCCCGTTCTCGTCCTTGGACTTATTGCCGACAACCACGCCATCACACACCAGCTGGAAATGGGTGATATTTATGCCGGTGTTGGCATAGAAATCATCGGGTACATCGATGGAGAGCAAAAACTCCTCTGAATCGATAATGGGCCTTATGGTATAGATACATCCGGTACGGATGACGGGAACCAGTGACAGAGCCTCTGTATTGGCGTCGGTCTCGGCGCCCTCGAAAAACTTTGACAGGCCGCCGCAGGTGGTACGGTCAAAGGAATATAGGTTTTCGGAGAATTCCTTAAGGGCATCGGCTGCCTCGTCCTTAAGGTCGTTAAACTCGGTCTCCTCCTGCTCAAACTCCTCCTGGGTCAGCTCACCCAAAAGATAGCTTACCTCTGAAAGGCCCAAAGTCTTTTCGGCCTTGATGTATGCCTTATTGGCATTAAGATATGCTTTTCTCGTGGATGCATAGTTTGAATAAGCCTCGTAAACGTTGTTGTAAAGATCCATCTTGGCATTTTCGTACTCTTTCCTGGCAGACTCATAGTCAAGTGCTGCTGAGTAAAGTACATAAGGATCATCCTCAACATAGCGGATACCGTCGGTATCGCCCTTGAGCCATTCCTTGGGGATGCTGATAAACCAGATCTTGTAGCTGCCCTGCCACTCTGCGCCGATGTCCTTTAAGAACTGGTCGTAGCCCTTTTTAAAGGCCTGCTTCG
>CAMODS010000095.1 GCA_946611525.1 uncultured Lachnospiraceae bacterium
GACTGACCGATAAGCATCTTTATACCCTGGGAAAAGCCGTTCCAGTCTTCCTTCATATTATCGGCAAGCTCATCTCTGATGGTGGACTCGTCAAGACGCTTTGACACTGAAAGCACCGACTCCCTGTCACGTTTCTCCCTGTCGTTTTCCATAAGTTTTTTTTGGTCAGCAGCTATGCGCTCAGCCTCTTCCTTCATAGCAAGCTTTAGGCGTCTGGTCTCACTGATGCCGGCAAAAACATCGCATACAACAAAAAAGCCGCTCAACACTCTGACTACGGAAGTAATGGTACGATAAGCCCCCACCCCGTAGTAGATGATGAGGGTATCCTCCATAGCAGCTATCCCCAAAAGTCCTGCTACGCTGAGCAAAAGCAGGATGGTAAAAAATATGATCTTTCCATATCGAAATCTGTTATCCAAACAAAACTCCTTAAATCATTCAGTCTTAAGCTTTGCGGCAAAGGATCTCAAATCTTCAATGTGCTTAGCCGCCTTTTGAGTGGCACCGGCTGTCGAAAACGTATCTGAGGCCTCAGCCGTCACCTGCATCAGCCTGTCATATCTGGCCAGAATCTCCTCCACCGTAGACTGATAAATTGCTGTGGCTGTGAGGTACTCACCCGATAGCTTTTCACTGTCGTTTTTTATCTGTTCCAAAAGCCTATGTCCGGAAGCCATGTGGGTGCGGATCTTTATCAAAAGCATATCCAGATCCTTGCCATCAGTCTGTAAAAGAGCATCGATGACCTGTCCCTCCCGATTCAAAAGCTCCTCTATACGCGCCTGATAACCGGCTATCCTCTCCTTGTCGCCCTCGTACAAAAGCTCAAGTCCCATTGCATTACTCCTCTTCCTATAATTATAGTAAAAGCCTAAATAGTTTCAAGCATTATGTTGTATATCATCAAAAAATAGACTAAAATCAAAACATATATATTTTCGAGTGGGTACCGGGGATGGTCACGGACGATCCTCACAAAACAGTTTTTATGGAGGGGGATATTATGATCACAAGTAACAGTACCATAAAAGAGGTTTACGCCACACCCATAGGTCATGATGTATTGAAAAAAGTCCTGATGCAGCTTGGCCTTTCCGACTCCGCAATACAGGGGCCGCTGGTGGGGAATATCAGACTTAAAAATCTTCCCAGACTTTCAAAGCTTGCAGGAAAAAATATTGACCTCTGGTTTATAGAGGCCATGATAAAGCTTATAAACTCCGAGCCCGACACTCCCAAAGGCAGCACAGGAGATATCACGGAAAAATGGTGGAAGGAGGCCGTTTTTTACCAGATCTATCCCCGCACCTTCAGGGATACAGACGGCGACGGCATCGGGGATCTGAAGGGTATCATCGAAAAGCTCGACTATCTTAAGGATCTCGGAGTGGATGCACTGTGGCTTTCTCCTGTCTATGACTCTCCCAATGATGACAACGGCTACGATATCCGTGACTACCGAAAGATAATGAAGGAGTTCGGAACCATGGAGGACTTTGATGTCCTTTTGGATGGACTCCATAAAAGAGATATGCGGCTCATCATGGATCTGGTGGTAAACCATACCTCTGATGAACATAAATGGTTTAAAAAAGCCATCAAGGATCCGGACTCCAAATATCGGGATTTCTACTACCTTTATCCTTCTGACGGTTCGGCGGTACTAAACGGCAAGCGGATAGGTGCGGATGCGCCTCCCAACAACTGGACCTCATTTTTCTCCGGACCGGCCTGGGAGAAATACGGTCCCGACGAGCTGTGGGGACTGCATCTGTTTTCAAAAAAGCAGCCTGATCTAAACTGGGAAAACGAAAAGGTGCGCAAGGAAGTGATCGACATCATTAACTTCTGGCTGGACAAGGGCGTGGATGGCTTTAGGATGGATGTGGCAAACTACTACTCAAAGGACGGCCTGTCTGACGGAGACAAGACCATCGGCAGCATGTTTGGTTTTTACGGCATAGAGCATTATCTTTACGGTCCCCATCTTCACGATTATTACAGACAGCTTAGGACCGAGGCCTTTGGCCCCCACGACGCATTTACCGTGGGCGAGTCTGCAGGCATCGGCATGGAGATGGCAAAGCTTATCACCTCTGAAAACCGTGGTGAGCTTGATATGGTTTTCTCCTTTGATCATCTTGAAACTCCGGGACATGAGCGTTTTGACGATTACCTCTACGACCTGAATTTCTATCGTGATCACATCATAGACTGGATGGAAAACTATGGAAATGACTGCTGGACTTCACTTTTCTACAACAACCATGACAATCCCCGTATGGTTAGCAAGGTGAATCCCGATCCCGCCATGAGGCAGCCTTTAGAGATCCTTTTGGCCACCATGCTCCTTACCCTAAAGGGCACTCCTTTTATCTATCAGGGTGATGAGATGGGACTTGTAAACTACAAATTTGAAAGTATTGATGAGATCACAGATATCGAATCAAGAAATAAATATAAAGAGATGATAGCTGCCGGCACCTCCGAAGCCGATGCCTTTGCCACTATTCTGGCAGGCACCCGGGAGCATGCCAGAAGGCTTTTGCCCTGGGATGACCTAAGCATCGAGACTCCCGGACATCTGACGCAGCGGGCGGACGAGTACATGCTTGCCATCTACCGGACTCTTATCGAGCTTCGCCACAAGCACAAGGCTTTAGTCTACGGAAGCTTTACCGTTACCAACAAGAGTAAGGGGCGGTTTGCTTTTATGCGTGAATATCAAAAGAGCCGGATCGTGGTGGATCTGAATCTGGAAGGGCACGGTGTGAAGCATGCCTTTAATGATCCGGAGTACAAGATCCTCTTTGCACCGCTGGCTGACCACGACAATATGGATTTCCTGTCTCCGTATGAGGCACGGATCTGGATCCGGAAGTAACCGGGTTCCGGCTTATGTTGACGTGATCCGGTGGCGGTTTTAGCACCCTTCTTGCTGCGACCTGTCGTACTCGCTGCGAAGGGTACTAAAACCACCACCGGATCACTGTTTTACTGTCTATGCATTGCGTCCGAATTCGGAGAGCTCGAGGCCTTCGTTTCGCTCGAGTACCATGCCTACGGACCAGGAATTGATGAAAAGAAGAAGGGCGCGTCCGCGCATATCCTTAACTTTTTTCATATCAGAGGTGCCGATGATGCGGTCTATATCGTAGTCGGTGTTTTCGATCCAGCGGATGTGCTCGTAAGGCAGGGTGTCCATGCGGATCTCCACACCATACTCATTGTTGAGTCTGTACTTAAGAACATCAAACTGCAGCACGCCTACCACGCCTACGATGATCTCCTCCATACCGGAGTTGAACTCCTGGAAGATCTGGATGGCGCCCTCCTGGGCGATCTGCTCTATTCCCTTTATAAACTGCTTGCGCTTCATGGTATCCACCTGGGAAACCCGGGCAAAATGCTCCGGCGCAAAGGTGGGAATACCCTCAAATTCAAACTTTTCAGACGAGGTGGTAAGCGTATCTCCGATGGAGTAGATACCGGGATCAAAAACTCCTATGATATCTCCGGCGTATGCCTCCTCCACCATATGTCTGTCATCAGCCATCATCTGCTGAGGCTGGGACAGTCTCACGTCCTTTCCGCCCTGGATATGATGAACCGTCATGCCCGCATCAAACTTTCCGGAGCATATGCGCATAAAGGCGATCCTGTCACGGTGCGCCTTGTTCATATTGGCCTGGATCTTAAAAACAAAAGCTGAAAAATCTTTGTCAAAAGGATCGATCTCTCCCGTATCTGCCTTTCTGGAAAGTGGTGCACCCGTCATTTGCAAAAAGTGTTCCAAAAACGTCTGGACTCCGAAATTGGTAAGTGCCGATCCAAAAAATACAGGCGAAAGCTCTCCGGCAAAGACAGCATCCTGATCAAACTCAGCTCCGGCCCCGTCCAAAAGTTCCATCTCGTCCAAAAGCTTTTCAAGCTCCTCATTTGTAACATGTTCGGTGATCTTTTCATCATCCACACTGACTCTCTCGGTCTCGCCCAGCTTGGTACCCTTTTTTGTGTCCGAGAACAAAAGCACCTCCCGGGTGTTTCTGTCGTAAACTCCCTTAAAGCCCTTTCCTGAACCTATGGGCCAGTTAATAGGACAGGTAGGCATGGAAAGCTCTGTCTCAATATCATCCAAAAGTTCGAAGGTATCCATTGCATCCCTGTCCATCTTGTTGATAAAAGTAAAGACCGGAATGTGTCTCATGGCGCAGACCTTGAATAGCTTTCTGGTCTGTGCCTCCACGCCCTTTGATGCGTCAATGACCATAACTGCGGAGTCAGCCGCCATAAGGGTACGGTAGGTGTCCTCCGAGAAATCCTGATGTCCCGGGGTATCCAATATGTTTATGCACTTGTTCTCATATTCAAACTGCAGCACGGAGGAAGTGACCGAAATACCCCTCTCCTTTTCTATCTCCATCCAGTCGGACACAGCATGCTTTGCCGTAGCCTTTCCCTTTACGGAGCCGGCGGTATTGATCTGTCCGCCGTAAAGCAAAAACTTCTCCGTTAAAGTGGTCTTACCCGCATCCGGGTGTGATATGATGGCAAATGTCCTTCTGCGTTCTATTTCCTTTTTAATATCCATTTCTACCTCTATCTCGACGCTAAAAACTTTATTTCTTTGAGCATCCGCTCATCTTGCGGATAAAGCGCTATATACTCTCTTGCATGGGTGAGGGCATCCTGCCACTCTCCCAAAAACTCACAAGCTGCAACCCTGTCACCTAAAAGCCTGCGATAGGTCTCCTGACTGTAATCGGGCTTTTTCTCCTTTTCATCGGATACCTCATAAAATGACAGACCCTTTTCAAAGCAGTCATAAGCGCTCTCGTATTCCTTCATCTCCATGTACTGCTCGCCTGCCGTGGCAAGTCCCTCGGGAGTAGGTGCCTCAGAAAGTACATAGGAGGAAAGCTTTTGGGTGGCACCCTCAGTGTCGTCCTGATCAAGGAGCACCTGTGCCAGATACACATCTGCTTCGGCCTCGCCATTGCCTGCTGCCTTTGTCAGAGAATCCATGGCCTTGTCATACTGCTCCAAAAGAATGTAAAGTCTGCCGCGCCACAAATAGTTTTCCTCCGCATCCTCCATGGAGGAAAGTGCGGCACTTACAATGGACAGGCCCGACTCACGCTCATCATTTGCACACAGATTTGAAAAGACCTGTATCACCCTCTCATAGTCCTTTGGAGCTGCAGCTATGGATGCTCTGTAGTCGGCCACAGCCTTTTCGTGCTCACCCTCGGACAGATATATGCTGCCCCGCAGGTACATGGCGTCGGCATTTTTCTCATCATATTTGATAACGGCATCCAAAGTCTCGCAGGCCCCGGCAACGTCATCCATATGATACTGAGCCACCGCCTTGTAATAGCAGATATCGATCTCCCTGGCAGTGACCCTGCCACCGGCCAGATTCAGTGCCTCATCAAAACCTGAAAGCGCCTCCTCGTATTTACCTTCCTTTAGAGCGGCAATGGCAAAGTCCTTGACCTCGTTTTGAGCCTCTATATCCTTTTTTCCACATCCCGCCAGCATCACAACCGCCAGGATCATAGGGATGATTTTTATTAGTTTTCTGTTCATTTGATTATCCTTATAAAAGATCCTTCGCTCCGCTCAGGATGACAGCCTATAGCCCTTTTTGTCATCGCGAACCATCGAGGGCGCAGCC
>CAMODS010000096.1 GCA_946611525.1 uncultured Lachnospiraceae bacterium
ACCAGCGGGTTACCAGTGATAATCCGGAAGCCACCTATGACACGCTTGAAAAATATGGATTTGACATGGTGGAGCGTGCCCGGGAGCAAAAACTTGATCCGGTGATCGGACGCGATGCGGAGATAAGGAATGTGATCCGGATACTTTCCAGAAAGACAAAGAACAATCCTGTTCTTATAGGTGAGCCGGGCGTAGGAAAGACAGCTGTGGTAGAGGGGCTGGCCCAGCGTATAGTCCGCGGTGACGTGCCTGAGACATTAAAGGATAAAAAGCTTTTTGCGCTTGATATGGGAGCCCTGGTTGCCGGCGCAAAGTATCGCGGCGAATTTGAGGAGAGACTAAAGGCGGTACTTGATGACATCAAAAATTCCGATGGCGAGATCATTCTTTTTATAGATGAGCTTCACACCATAGTGGGAGCAGGAAAGACGGACGGTGCCATGGATGCCGGCAATATGTTAAAGCCCATGCTGGCAAGAGGTGAGCTTCACTGCATCGGTGCCACCACTTTAGACGAGTATCGTGAATATATAGAAAAGGATGCTGCCCTGGAGCGCAGATTCCAGCCGGTGATGGTGGATGAGCCTACTGTGGAGGATACCATTTCCATCCTTCGTGGCATAAAGGAGCGCTATGAGGTTTATCACGGAGTAAAGATCACCGATTCAGCCCTGGTGTCAGCGGCTACCCTTTCCGACAGATATATATCTGACAGGTTTTTGCCGGACAAGGCCATCGATCTGGTGGATGAGGCCTGTGCTTCCATAAAGACAGACATGGACTCCATGCCTGCCGAGCTGGACGAGCTGAACCGTAAGGTTATGCAGATGGAGATCGAGGAGACGGCTCTTAAAAAGGAGACGGACAAGCTTTCGGCGGATCGCCTGGAGGAGCTGCAAAAGGAGCTTTACGAATTAAAGGATGAACTGTCCAATAAAAAAGCACAGTGGGAAAATGAGAAGCAGGCTGTAAGCCGTGTGTCGGAGCTTAGGGAACAGCTGGAGCAGGTGAAAAATGAGATCGCCGCGGCTCAGCAGAATTATGATCTGGACAAGGCTGCGGAGCTGCAGTACGGCAAGCTGCCCCAGCTTCAAAAGCAGTTGGAGGAAGAGGAAGAGGCTGTAAAGGCTCGTGAGATAACTCTGGTTCATGAGAGCGTTACCGATGAGGAGATCGCTGCCATCATTTCCCGGTGGACAGGCATTCCGGTTTCCAAGCTCAATGAATCGGAGCGCAACAAGACCCTTCATCTGGATGAGGAGCTGCACAAGAGAGTGGTAGGTCAGGATGAGGCCGTACAAAAGGTGACGGAGGCTATCATCAGATCCCGTGCAGGCATCAAGGATCCATCCAAACCCATCGGATCATTCCTGTTTTTGGGCCCCACCGGTGTAGGAAAGACAGAGTTGGCCAAGTCTTTGGCTGCATCCCTTTTTGATGATGAGAACAATATAGTCAGACTTGATATGACAGAATATATGGAGAAGCATTCCGTATCACGTCTCATCGGAGCACCTCCCGGATATGTGGGCTATGACGAGGGTGGACAGCTTACCGAGGCAGTCCGCAGAAAGCCGTATTCAGTAGTGCTTTTTGATGAGGTTGAAAAGGCCCATCCGGATGTGTTCAACGTGCTTTTGCAGGTGTTGGATGACGGACGGATCACAGATTCCCAGGGCAGGACGGTAGACTTTAAAAATACCATCATCATTCTGACTTCAAATATCGGATCCCAGGATCTGTTGGATGGTATCGCCGATGACGGAAGCATCACATCGGAGGCTGAGGAGGCCGTAATGAGCGAACTTCGCGCATCCTTTAGGCCGGAGTTTTTAAACAGGCTGGATGAGGTCATCATGTTCAAGCCTCTGACAAAGGACAATATCTCCGGCATAGTGGAGCTTTTGCTTACGGAGCTTAATGAACGTATAGCAGATCGCGACCTGACCGTTGAGCTTACGGATGCCGCCAAACAGTTTGTGGTGGATCGAGGCTATGATCCGGTATACGGAGCTCGTCCGCTAAAGAGGTTTTTGCAGAAAAATGTAGAGACCCTGGCTGCCCGCACCATCCTCTCCGGGGAGATCGGCATGGGAGACGTGATAGACATCGACGTGGAAAATGACACGCTGGTTGCAAAAAAGAGATAAGACAAAGTAAATGGCGAGTTGACAGCATAAGCCTGTTGACTCGCCATTGTCAACTAACACCTTGCGGAAACAGAAGAATTTTTATATAATGATTGGAGTAATGTTTTTAACCATTGACCATGAGAGACAAAGGAGTTGGGGTTATGTTTAAAAAAGCTACAGAAGCAGCGCGCAATAATTCAGTGTTCGCCACATTACATATTATCATGCAGACCATAATCTTGGTGGCGTATCTGCTTGAGGTTATAAAGGGATCCAGGACGCCGGGATATTTCGGTGTGCTTGCTGCCATCATCATCGCGACTATCGTGGGAGAGGTAGTGATCCTAAAGTCAGATCCGGAGTCCGGCAAGCTTCGCTGGGTGGGGTGCATCGGTTTCGAGATCATGTATGCGTATGTTCTTCTTACTGCAGCCAACCCTCTCATATTCTGCTATGCATTTTTGGCAATGGTTTTGACGGTGGTTTATTCGGACCTTAAGTTCACAGGTCTTTTCAATATCGGAGTTATCGTATTAAATGTTATTTCCGTGGTGATCGGTGCACTGGACGGCTTTGATGGACAGGAGCTTCCCATGGATGAGATCCAGGTGCTTTCCACCATTGTAATGGCCCTCTTTTTACACAATGTCAGCAAGGGTCTGTATGTCAATGAAGAAGAAAAGCTCAACGATATCGAGGAACAGGAAAAGGCAGCTGAGGAGACCAATTCAGTGATCATGGACACTGTGGACCGAATGAATGAGTCCATCGACCGGATCATGACCTCCGTAGACAGCCTGGCACAGTCCACACAGGAGACCATGGTAGCCATGAGGGATGTTACCAACGGCGCCAATGACGCTGCAAATTCCGTTCAGGATCAGACACGTATGACCAGCGATATACAGGCAAGCGTGGATGAAGTTAAAAATGTATCCGATGTCATCGGCGACAATATGCGTGCAGCCATGGATGAGATCACCGGAGGCCGAAAGAATATCGAGACACTTTTGGCAAAGGTCGAGGAGAGCAAAGGCGCCGGAGATACGGTTGTGGAGGAGCTCAAGGAGCTGGAGCGCCACACCTCACAGATGCACGAGATCACAGAGCTTATCAACAGCGTGGCAAATCAGACCACACTTTTGGCCTTAAACGCCAGCATAGAGGCAGCCCGCGCAGGAGAGGCCGGCAAGGGCTTTGCGGTAGTTGCTGATGAGATCACTAAGCTGGCTGACCAGACATCCCAGGCTACCGGAGATATCACGAGCCTCATCGATGATCTGTCAGGAAAGCTTGTAGAGGTGGTTGGTTCCATCAATGCCCTTATGAAGAGCAATGAAGAGCAGAACGCCTGCGCAAACAGTGCGGCAGAGAGCTTTGGCCGTATAGCTGACAGCACCAATGTTGCTACCGATGAGAGCAATAATCTGGGCGAAGTGGTTGACAAGCTTGAAAATGCAAATGCTACCATCATCGACAGCATTTCCACAGTTTCCGCAGTTTCGGAAGAGGTTTCGGCTCATGCTACCGATACCCTCGAGACCACTGAGCAGAATGAACAGATCGTTCAGAACGTGGTCGACCTTGTGAACTCACTTGCGGATGATGCCAAGAGACTTGCTTCGGCGAGAGGATAGGATTTCTGACAATTAGTATATGGATATATTTGATTATATGGCAAAAAACAGGGGCGATGATGAATCGCCCCTTGCATCACGTCTGAGGCCATCGAGTCTGGATGAGGTGGTGGGGCAGGAGCATATCATAGCTCCCGACAAGCTTTTGTACAGGGCCATAAAGGCTGATAAGCTCAGCTCCATTATTTTCTATGGACCTCCCGGTACCGGAAAGACCACACTGGCAAAGGTAATAGCCAACACCACCAAGGGAGAGTTTAAACAGATCAACGCTACCATAGCCGGAAAAAAGGATATGGAGGCGGTGGTGGAGACTGCAAAGCAGACTCTCAAGATGTATTCAAAAAAGACCATCCTTTTCATAGATGAGATACACCGTTTCAACAAGGGGCAGCAGGATTATCTCCTTCCCTTCGTGGAGGACGGTACTATTATCCTCATTGGCGCCACCACTGAGAATCCCTATTTCGAGGTGAATGCAGCGCTTCTTTCCAGGTCGGCTATCTTCGAACTAAAGCCCCTTACCAGGGACAATATACGGACTCTTATTCAACGCGCTATAACCGATGAAAAAAAGGGTTTGGGTGCATTTCATGCAGTTATCTCCGATGAAGCGCTGGAGTTTTTGTCGGATCTGGCAAATGGTGATGCCAGGGCGGCGCTCAATGCCATTGAGCTTGCGGTGCTTACCACGGAGCCGGGGGATGACGGTGTCATACACATCGATATAGATGTTGCTTCCGAATGCATACAAAAGCGTGTGATCAAATATGATAAAAGCGCCGACAACCACTATGATGTGATATCGGCTTTTATAAAGAGCATGAGAGGTTCCGATCCGGATGCGGCTGTTTATTATCTTGCCAGGATGCTTTATGCAGGGGAGGATGTAAAGTTTATCGCACGGCGGATCATGATATGCGCATCGGAGGATGTGGGCATGGCCGATCCACAGGCGCTGGTGGTGGCCACTTCAGCGGCCCAGGCAGTTGAGAGAGTGGGTATGCCTGAGGGCAGGATCATTTTAGCCGAGGCTGCCACATATGTGGCTACGGCTCCCAAAAGCAATGCATCCTATCTGGCCATAGATGCGGCCCTTGAGACTGTTAAGAATACGGTGACCGGGGAGGTGCCCAGACATCTGCAAAATGTACATGCGGACTCCAAGGGCATGGAAAGGGATCAGGGTTATCTGTACGCCCACGATTTTCCAAATCACTATGTAAGACAGCAGTACCTGCCTGACAACCTTGTGGGGACTGTTTTCTACGAACCCGGAGAACTGGGATATGAGCGACGGGTCCGTGAGTACCTGGATATGATACACAAAGATTCTTCGGGCTGACGCCCTCAGAATGACTTTTTTGTCATCCCAAGCGTTGCGAAGGATCTTAATGAACAGGAGGTAAAAGATGGCTAAGAAATCTTACAAAGAGATGTCAAAGAAAGAACTCCTTCATGAAAAAGGAAGCCTGGAGGCAGCCTTTGATGAATGGAAGAACAGGGGACTTACCCTTAACATGGCAAGAGGAAAGCCCTCAGAGGAGCAGTTGGATCTGTCCATGGACCTTTTGAACATGGGTGTGGATGAGATAGATGTGGTGCTTGCGGAAAAGAACATCGACCTCAGAAACTATGGCGGGTTAGAGGGCATCTATTCAGCTCGCGAGCTTTTGGCTACCATGCTTGAGGTAAACGCAGATCAGGTGATCCTCTACGGCAACTCATCCCTTAATATGATGTTTGACACCATAGGCCGTGCCATGATAAAGGGTATCATGGGACATACCCCCTGGTGCAAGCTTGACAAGGTAAAGTTTTTGTGCCCCGTTCCCGGATATGACAGACATTTTTCTATCTGTGAATACTACGGCATAGAGATGATAAAT
>CAMODS010000097.1 GCA_946611525.1 uncultured Lachnospiraceae bacterium
TTTTTAATGGAGGCGAAAAAAATGATGTTAAAGACACTTGGAAAAAGGTTTGCTGCAGTAGCAATGGCTGTTTCTATGGCTATGGGTGGCTTTGCAGCTTACGCACCTGCTGCAACTGTTGAGGCTGCCAATGACCAGAACACTCTGACACAGCCCACTATCCAGGAGAACAACGTAGTAGTTGGCGAGGATGGCAAGGTATACGTTAGATTTAAGTGGAGCCTTATCAACGAGGCTGACAAGTATGAGTGCCAGATCTGCTATGATTACAGCAAGAAGAACGATGTAACACAGTTCAATCCCCTCAAGATGACAGAGGATCTGTTCGTTTTGGTTGAGGTTCCCGAGACCTACAACAACATTGCACTCAGAGTTGCTGCAAGAAATGGCTCTAAGACAAGTGGTTTCACAGAGCCCAAGGTTATAGCAAAGAATAAGGTTACTCCTTATGTTACAGCTCAGAAGAACTTCCTCGAGGCTCAGGATGGCAAGACCAGCGTACTTGTTGACAAGGCAAAGGCTCTTGCAAAGAAGGATAAGAAAAAGGGCGCTAAGTGCTATTATGGTCTTTTAGATATCAACGGTGACGGCACAGATGAGCTTTTATATGTAAACAAGAAGGGTGGCAACACTGTTTCTGTATACAGCATCAGCGGAAAGAATGTTAAGCTTGCAAAGACCTTCAAGAAGGTTAGCGCTGTTTACACAAAGGGCAAGACTGTTTCCTTCGTTACAAACAAGGGTATCAGCACCTGCAAGCTCAGCAAGAAGGGTAAGCTTACAGTAACTGCTTCTTACAGCAAGAGCGCAAAGACATACAAGAAGAACTTAAAGAAGATCAAGAAGCAGGTTAAAGTACTTTACGATTACACAAAGCTTTGATTTTTAAATGACACGGCCCCCGGGACACCCCGGGGGCTTTTTATTTGACTTAACAATCCCATTGCGTTATAATTCACTTTGTTACTTTAAAGCAAAAAAGGAGATCTTATAAAATGGTAGTAACAGAGCTTTTAGAGAGAAACGCAAAACTGTACGGCAATGAGGTTGCCTTGGTGGAGCTAAACCCTGAGCAGGAGGATACCAGACGTACTTCCTGGAAGGAGTCGGAGCTCATTGAGCCCACCAGGTTTGCACCCTATCGCAGGGAGATCACATGGGAGGTTTTTGACGAAAAGGCAAACCGCTTCGCAAATATGCTTTTGTCACGCGGAGTCAAAAAGGGTGACAAGGTGGCAATCCTTATGTATAACTGCCTTGAGTGGCTTCCTATATATTTCGGTATCTTAAAGACCGGTGCCATAGCGGTGCCCTTCAATTTCCGTTATGATGCGGACGAGATCCTGTACTGTGTGGAGCTGGCAGAGGTTGACATTCTCCTTTTCGGTCCGGAGTTTATCGGACGTATCGAGAGATATGCGGAGAAGCTGGCTAAAAACAGGCTGCTTATTTATGTTGGTGATAACTGCCCCAATTTTGCCGAGAGCTATCACGAGCTGGTGGCTGACTGCTCATCCCAGGCTCCGGTGATCCATCTGACCACCAGGGACTTTGGTGCCATTTATTTTTCATCAGGCACCACGGGATTTCCAAAGGCTATCCTGCACCGTCATCAGAGTCTTATCCAGGCGGCTGAGATGGAGGCAAAGCACCACGAGATCACCAGGGATGACAACTTTTTATGTATTCCTCCCTTGTATCATACCGGTGCAAAGTTCCACTGGATGGGAAGCCTCTACGCAGGCTCAAAGGCAGTGCTTTTAAAGGGGGCTTCGCCTAAAAGCATCATATCGGCAGTGTCCTCAGAGAGGTGTACACTGGTGTGGCTTTTAGTGCCCTGGGCACAGGATATTTTGGAGGCCTTTGACAACGGCTCTTTGAACCCTGATGATTATCATCTGTCTCAATGGAGGCTTATGCATATCGGTGCGCAGCCTGTACCTCCTTCACTTATCAGACACTGGAAGGATTACTTCCCCAATCATCAGTACGATACAAACTACGGCCTGTCAGAGTCTACAGGTCCCGGATGTGTGCATCTTGGAATGGAAAACATCCACAAGGTGGGAGCTATCGGCGTGCCGGGTTATCGCTGGGAGTGCAAGATCGTGGACGAGGCAGGGGAAACCGTAAAGCAGGGTGATATCGGCGAGCTCTGCGTAAAGGGCCCCGGAGTCATGACATGCTACTACAACGACGAGGCGGCCACAAATGAGGTGCTTAAAGACGGATGGCTTTTCACCGGAGATATGGCCATGCAGGATGAGGACGGCTTCTACTTTTTGGTGGATCGCAAAAAGGATGTTATCGTATCCGGAGGTGAAAATATCTATCCGGTACAGATAGAGGACTTCCTCAGAAAGAACAACGCCATAAAAGACGTGGCGGTCATTGGCCTTCCTGACAAGCGGCTGGGTGAGATCACAGCGGCAGTCATCGAAGTGAAGGACGGCTTTTCGCTTACGGAGGAAGAGGTAAATGATTTCTGCCTGGAGCTGCCTCGTTACAAGCGACCCAAGCAGATCATCTTTGAACCGGTGCCCAGAAATGCTACCGGAAAGATAGATAAAAAAGTACTGCGAAAGCAGCATGGTGCAGACCTTCTGGTTGCTCAGGAGACAAGAGATTAACGGTACAAAAAAAGGGGCTTGATGGTCAAGTCCCTTTTTTAGTGTTTGAAATATTTGGATAGCTCTGATCCGGCTGTGAAAACAGCACATTTACCATTCTTTAATCAAGCTGTGAAGTACAGTGTCCGCAGCGTGTTGCACCTACGGGGATCATGCTCTTGCAGTAAGGACATTCCTTCTCGGTGGGAGCTGCCTCCTCGGCAGCGGCTGCATCTCTTTTTACTGTGGTCTTAACCTTATCAAGAGCCTTTACCAGGCAAAATACCACCAGTGCCATAAGTAAGAAATTGATCACTACGGTGATAAACTTTCCGTAACCCAAAGTGGCTGCTCCGGCTTCCTGTGCAGCTGCCAGGGTGGCGTACTGGTTGCCGTCCAAAGCTATGAACCAGTTTGAAAAATCGATGCCCCCGGTTATGGCGGAGATCAGTGGCATGATCACGTCATCAACCAGTGAACTGATGATGCCCTGGAAGGCGCCACCGATGATAACACCGACTGCCATGTCCATTACATTTCCTTTTGTAATAAACTCCTTAAACTCATCTACAAATTTTGTCTTTGCCATTTTCTCTCCTCCTTTTTATTATATCCTTCGCTTCGCTCGATGGTTCGCAGCCCGAAGAATCTTTACATATTCTCGATATGTCCATTGATGGACGCTGTCTCATCATCTTCCAATGGTATCACTATGCATCGCCTGCCGTCAACAAATTGTGTACGGATCTCTTCCTCTTTTTCTTCGCTGACACGGAGCACCACAGCCACCTCCGGTGTGCCCTCATCCACACCAAGTTCTTTAAGCTTTTCATTGAGTGCCACCACTTCCTTTTGAAGCTCTCTTTTCTCTGCTCTGAGATCATTGTTTTTGATGATCTTGCCGTCTAAAAGATCCTGTGCGGTGGGCAGATCCTCATCCTCGTTAAAGACCTTTTCGTAGTCCTCAGAGATGCGCTTTGCCTTTTCCTCGGACAATCCGCCCTCGGTTAGCACCTCCTGTACAGTATCTGCCGGCATGGGGATCACCGTACCCTCGCCATGGATGGCCTCTTCGTGTCCGATATGAATGGCAATGGCCTCGTGTACGTCAGCCATGATGTCATCCAAATCTTCGTTTTCAGGTCCCACCCGTGAGATTATCATATTTGAAAAAGCGCCCTTTTTCTCAGCGGCAGTATAACGACTCTTACAACCCAGTGCCGCCTCCCAGAACTCCTTGTGGGGGTCGGCGGGCTTTTTGGAATACACCATGATGTGATGAATGTCGGTGGAACGCTCCGAAAAAGCAGGATAGATAAAGCCTGTATCCGTGGCATCCACGATCCAGTCCCGTATGAGGGGCGCGATCTTTTTTTCATCCTCAATGTATCCCAGCCCCGGTTTGGTAAGTCTTACCGGGCAGATGGAACAGATGATATAGTCGTAGACCTCTTCAGACTCGTCCAGCTTCATACCATCCGTAGTCTTTTTGGGCACATCATATATGTCATAAAAGAGCAGAATGAGATAGTGCCCTGTGTATGAAAACGAGGAGATCACACTGTCATAAAAGCTGTCGAGAATGGCGTCATCGCTTAACTTGCTGTTTTTGAGCGCCATCATGCTTTTTTGCATGGCGTCCTCATCTTCCGGAAAGGCAAGCTCCAAAAGATTGTTGCCCACAGTGCCCGAAAGTGTCTTGCCGGCGATCTCAAGATATTTAAAGATCTCATCATCCGACAGACTAAGAAAGTCATCGGTAAAGGTCACCACCTTTTCCTTTGAGCTGTTGACATAGCAGCCGGCCAGCTTTGAGATGGTGCAGGTCTCTTTTTTTAGTCTGCGTTTTAATTCCAGTACTTCTTTTTTCTCCATAATGTATTAACCTCCGTGAAATATGAGTATATCAAATATGAGTTGAAAAAGGTAGTAAGAAAAATTAAAATAAGAGTAAGGTCATCCTGAGCGAAGCGGGATCGAAGTGTCATCCTGAGCGAAGCGAAGGATATTATACAAGAATTACATTAGGAGGTGCGTGATGTTTTTAGCGGAGGTGCCGTACAACAGCTTTTATTTTAACTGGGAGATCAGCCTCGAGGAGTGGATCCAGGCTACATTTTCGGACGGCCTCATAAGTGCCATTTCGCAGTTTTCCATCTTTGGCGAGACACTGGTAATGGTGGTGGTGATGGGACTTTTGTACTGGGGGCTGGACAAGGAGTTTGGCAAGTATGTGGGGATCAATATCCTGGTGGCCAACGTATTAAATCCATTTATAAAAAACATCTTTATCAGGAGGCGCCCCTATTTTGAAAGTGAGGGCATAGATTTAAAGCGCCTTGTTGAGCCGGGGGCAGATAAGTATGATATCGCAGCCCAGGGATATTCCTTCCCCAGCGGACATTCCATGTGCTCGGCTACTTTATTTGGATCCATAGCAAGACTTTTGAAAAAAAGATGGATGACGGTTTTGGCTGTTTTGCTTCCCTTACTTGTGGGAATATCCAGAGTAGTGGTGGGAGCCCATTATCCCACGGACGTTTTTGTGGGATGGGCCATGGGCGTGTGCGTGATCTTTTTAGTGCCTTTTTTAAAGGAGAAAGCACCTTCCGATACAGTTTTTTATGCCATTCTCGCGATAGTCTTTGCAACAGGCTTTTTCTACTGCACCAGCGATGATTACTTCACCGCCTACGGTATGCTTTTGGGCTATGTTTTTGCGGAGCCCTTTGAAAGAAAGTTTGTCAATTTTGAAAACACCAAAAACCCCGTCAGGGTCATCTTAAGAGTCATTTTGGGTGGCGGCTTTTATGTGGTAGTAAACTCTCTATTGAAAATGCCCTTTTCTTCAGAGTTTCTGGATGGCGGCACCATGGCAGCCCATCTGGTGCGTACCGGAAGATATGCGATAGTGATATTTATTGTCATAGGTGTCTATCCCATGTTATTTAAGGTGGGAGATAAGATTTTTAAACACTGACCGAATAGTTTATATTCATCCTGTATGCTATAGTTATTC
>CAMODS010000098.1 GCA_946611525.1 uncultured Lachnospiraceae bacterium
AACCGTGAAAAGCACAAGCTGGTCCTCTCCGGCAAGACCGTAGATTTGGAGCGTCGCCGCGAGGAGCGCGAGCACAAGATCAACATGATGGTGCCCGGAAGCATAGTAAAGGGCAAGGTTGAGTCCATCCAGTCTTACGGCGCCTTTGTAGATCTTGGAGGCGGTATCAGTGGTCTTGTTCATATCTCGCAGGTTGCCACAAAGCGGGTAGGTTCTGTCGAGGAAGTCCTGCATGTAGGCGATGAGGTCACCGCCAAGATACTAAACACCGATAATGGTAAGGTATCACTTTCCATCAGGGCCATCGAGGAGGATGCCGCTCCCGCACGTGAGGCTGAGGAGGCCAGACAGCAGCAGGAGGAGCTGGAGAAGTATTCGGATAACGTGGAGATCGGCACATCACTTGGCGATCTTTTAAAGAATATCAAGCTGTAACAAAAGAAAAGAGGAAATATGCAGTACAGGACAAATCAAAAGAACGGCACTGAGCTTTCGGTGCTGGGATACGGATGTATGAGGTTTACCAAGACCGGTGGCCAGATCGACCAGAAAAAGGCCAACGAAGAGATGAAGCGCGCCTTAGATCTGGGGGTAAACTATTTTGACACAGCCTATGTATACGGTGGCAGCGAGGTTGCACTTGGCAATTTTATCAAAGAATATGACTGCCGGGATCAGATCAACATCGCGACAAAGCTTCCCCAGTACAGGGTGACAAAGCCCGGGGAATTTGATTCTTATTTCGATGAGGAGCTTAAGCGCCTTCAGACCGACCATGTGGAGTACTATCTCATGCATATGTTAAATGACGTCAAGTCCTTTAACCGTCTGTGCGAGCTGGGTCTTCGGGAATGGGTGGATGAAAAGAAGAAAAGCGGGGCCATTAAAAACATTGGCTTTTCCTTCCATGGCGGCACCGGTGCTTTCAGGGATCTGGTAGATGCTTATGACTGGGACTTTTGCCAGATTCAGTTTAACTATATGGATGAGCATGCACAGGCAGGCATTGAGGGACTTAAGTATGCTCATGAAAAGGGGCTTCCCGTGATCATCATGGAGCCACTTAGGGGAGGCAGACTGGTAAATGCCCTGCCTCAGGGAGCGCTGGATGAGTTTGCCAGGATGCCTCAAAAGCGTACGCCGGCCGACTGGGGTCTCAGGTGGATCTGGAATCATCCGGAGGTGTCGGTGGTGCTTTCCGGTATGAACGACATTGCCCAGATCGATGAGAACTGCCGCATTGCTACGGAGGCAACAGCAGGGAGCTTAAGCGATGAGGAGCTGGCGCTCTATGGCAGGGTTTTGGCAGAGATCAATGCCAAGGTCAAGGTAGGCTGCACCGGATGTGCATACTGCCAGCCTTGTCCAAAGGGAGTGGATATCCCCAACTGCTTTGCCACCTACAACGCCAGCTATACGGACAACTACATGAATTCCTTCAGGGAGTACTTTATGATGACTACCCTAAGGAAGGACCGTGCCAATGCCGGACTTTGCGTAAAGTGTGGAAAGTGCGAGACGGTATGTCCACAGCATATTGAGATAAGAAAAGAACTGGACAACGTTAAGCGACGCTTCGAAAACCCCATATACAAGATAGGTGCGTCAGCTTCAAAGCTCATGTTCAAGTATTAGTATTTTCGGTTGACATAACCGGGGGAAACTTATAGAATGTATTTTACTGGGCAGCCGGGGTGGTAGCGGTACCTTATTTCCAGCAATCCGCTATAGCTGGGGTGATGCTCTGCAGAGGATTTAGGGGTCGGTGCCGGCCATGATAAGCGACGTTGATATTCGGGTCTTACGCGACGGGTGCCTGTGAACCGTGTCAGGTTAGGAATAAAGCAGCACTAAGCAGGATTTCACGTGTGCCGTGAGGGTGCCTGGGTTGAGTTAACTGTTTTGGTATCGGCCGGTCCCGTTCTTTCGAAGCAGAGCGCCCGGTTTTTTATAAGAAAATGCGCTACGGCAGATGTTCCGTAGCGCTTTTTGTATATTACTGGATATTTTTGGCGTAGCCTATGGAGATGTATCCGCTTGTTACGGCTTCGAGGTCGGTGCCGGCTTCTCCCACTCCATCGCGGAGACCCTCCACCATGTATCTGATGCCGCCGCCATCAAGCTCTTTTGTGGCATGATAGATATCGCGGAAAATGGCGCCGCAGGATACGCTGCGGTCACGGAGGATCCCCTTGTAATCAGAAATCGGGCAGTCCGGGAAATTGACATTTATGATCTGGCGGGAGCGCTTTTCATAGTCAATGACCTCAGACAGAACCTCTTTTAGATATCTGTCGGTAACCTCATGGCAGCCACCTCCTCCCTCGGAGACGGCTATGGCGCTGTATCCCTGAAACTCAGCCTCAAAGGCGGCTCCGCAGGTGGCAGAATACTGGATGTCAGAAGCCACATTATAGCCAAAATTTATTCCTGATAAAACCAGCTCGGGCTTTTCATCCATGACATTTAGACTTCCTACACGGACACAGTCACCCGGCATACCGCTGCAGGTAAAAGCCCGCACTCCCTCTACGGGAAAGTCGTGGGGGTAGATGTCAATATGTGTACGCAGGGTGATGCAGTGTGAAGCTGCGCTACGCTCACTTTCCGGAGCTATCACCCATACTTCACCGAACTCCCTTGCACATTCAGCCAGCCTGATAAGGCCCTCTGATCCGATACCATCGTCGTTTGTAACTAAAATCTTCATAATATTGTCATGATATTGTTTTAGGCTTTCTCTGTCAACCAAATTCCACTTTTATTTTAACTTGATATTTATTATACTTAATAAGGAAAAAACCCGCCGGTGCTACGGTGGTGAAACAAGTTGGGGGACGAGCTATGGGAGAAGTTTTTGATACGCCCTGTGGGAAGATAAAGGGATCAGACCTGGAGGGTTATCTTTTTTTTAGAGGCATACCCTTTGCTGAGACAAGGAGGTTTTGTGATCCGGTAACGGTAACCCACTGGGATGGTGTTTTTGATGCCACTTCAGGTGAGACGGATTGTTACCAACTCAGCTGTTTCGAGGACGAGGGGGATGCTTTTTATGCCAGGGAATTTCGGTCGGAGAGGATATCACCGAGATATGCCGACAGTCCCATGACACTAAATATCATCACCCCAGACATGAGCGGCAGCCGTCCCGTGCTTTTGTTTGTGCATGGTGGATCATTTGAGACAGGCACCGTGGGGGAGGCTCCCTACGGAAGCAGCATAGAATATGCAAAAAGGGACGTGGTACTGATAAGCGTGGGATACAGGTTAAATGTCTTTGGCCTGTATGGTGGAGAAAACTACGGTCTTTTGGATGTGCTTTCCGGACTGGACTGGGTTCGGGACAATATAGCATCCTTTGGGGGCGATCCTCAAAATATCACCATAATGGGTCAGTCTGCCGGGGCCATGTCCGTTATGGACCTTTTATGTTCCGGAAGGCTTTCGGGCCGGGTTACCCACGCAGTTATGATGTCAGGTGCCGGTGTTGTTCCCGCTCTGGCAGCTCCGTTGAAAAAGGATGGGGTAAAGGAGTTTTGGGACAAGGTCGAAAGGGAGGCAGGTGGTGATGCGAAAAACGCAGATGCCGAGGTGCTTTGGCGTGCCTGGAAAAAGGTAAAGTCCGAGGATGGTCTTTTTACCGGTTTCAAGCATACCCAGCCCTGCATCGATGGCAGGGTGATGAAAAAGAGCCAGCGGGATGCACTAAAGGATAAGGATGTGACGGATGTTCCCATGATGATAGGTATCACCTCTCAGGACATGCTGCCCATGTTTATATACAGGATGGCCATGGGCCTTGCTCTATCCTGCGATTCCATGGGGCACGCACCGGTATACGCCTATCTTTTTGACAGGACACTGCCGGGCAATTCCTACCGGGCCTTTCACGCTTCGGATCTGTGGTACATGTTTGGAAACATGGAAAAGAGCTGGCGGCCTTTTGAGGAGATTGACAAAAAGCTATCCGCTGTTATGATAGATAATGTGGCAGCTTTTTGTAAGACGGGGAGGCCGGCAGATGCCTCGTGGCTTCCTGTTTCAAAAAAACAAAAGGGTTTCAGGCATTTTGACGGAAAGTCCGATGGCCTGGCAAGCCCGAAGTACTGCAGAAAAAAGATGTTTGAAACTATGGTAAAGGACCCCGGTCCGGCATAGTGATTTTTACATGAAGGAGGAGACTATGAAAGTATTAAAGAGATTAACATCAGGTATTATGGCAGCGGCAGTTTTGGTTGCGGCAGCAGGGATGACACCTTCATCCACCGCGTGTGCAGCAGCTAATCTTATAAGCACCGCCACCTCACTTTCAAAGGTAACATCCTTTGAGGAAGTGACCTGTGAGATAGAGGATGGCACCGAGTATCTCAGATTCAAGTGGGACGAGGTAGAGGGCGCAGAAAAATATGTATATCACTACAGTTTAAATTACGATGCATCAAAAAAGATCGGCAACACCTATGCCACCGGCGAAACCGAGAAAAACTATGCAGACATAGAGATTTCAGGAGAGCTTGGAGCAAACATATGGATAGAGGTGGCGCCTTCAAAGGCAGATGAGACCACGGTTCCAACCAGTCGATTTGTAAGCTACACCTGCACAAAGGAGGCGGCAGATGCTGCAGTGGAAGCGGCCAGAGTCCAGGCCAAGGCAGACGCAGTTAAACCCGGAAAAGTAGTCATAAAATCCGCACAGGCCTTTGTGGGAGCCGACGCCGTGGGTGTACAGTACAATATCAAAAAGGTAAAGGGAGCGGATGGCTACCAGTACAAGGCCAATATGTTTTACAAGAGCGGTGGCAAGTTTGAAAAGGCAAAGACCACCAAAAAGACAAAGATAAAGGTGGGCTTCCAGGATAACGATACGGTAGCCTTTAAGGTCAGGGCATACAGGATAAACAGCAAGGGCAAAAAGGTCTATGGCAGGTGGACTACGAAGGTTCTTACCAGGCAGGAGATCCAGGGAATGATGGCCAACCTGGCATACCGCTAACTCCCGGTCGGCACTAAATGGTGTAGTCCCGGGGGCAGCTTAGGGAGGAAATATATGAACAACTTGACGGGAGCAGGAAAGGTAGTAATAATAAGTGCGACTGACAGCTTTTTGGCTCAGAGTCTTATGAATAAACTGGAGTCAGCCAGGATCAAGCCGGTGTTTTCGCATGCGGATATAAAAGAGATCGGTACCTACTCCGGGACTATGGAGCTTTTGATACTCTTTATGAGTGAAGAGCTTTTGGATATGCCGGAGACATTGGTTTATCTGAAAGATGTGATCCTGGAAAAGGAGCTGGGGCTGATCCTCATAGGGGATTCAGAGCAGTATGATGTGGTAAGAAGGACCATTCCCGAGCAGGAGATCACGGAGTTTTTCGAGCGGCCTTTGGATATTGAAAGGCTTACGAAGGCAGTGGGTGTGTATCTGGATGAGAACACGGGAGAAATGAGAAAGAAATCCATACTCATCGTGGATGATGATATCACCTACATGCGGACGGTGTACGAATGGCTGAAAAGCAGCTATCATGTGGGCATGGCATCAAACGGAGTCCAGGCCATAAGCTACCTGGCAAAAAACAAGGCCGATCTGGTGCTT
>CAMODS010000099.1 GCA_946611525.1 uncultured Lachnospiraceae bacterium
CCCCCAAAAGGACCCTGTGCCTTCCATACCGGCACAGACAAGGAAAGCTCCTCGCCGCCGCAGTTTATCACCACAACTATCTTTTCAAGGTCAGTAAATCTGGAATATGTGACATAGTTTCTCCCTGCGGACAAAAACATAAAGGATCCCGTCCTAAGCGCCTCATGGGCCTTGTGCATAAATATCACGTCCCTGTGGAAATCGATAAGCGCACGGTCAGGATTGTCCCATGGATAGGTACGTCGATTGTCCGGATCGGTAAAGCCCACCACACCGGCTTCGTCACCGTAGTAAACAGTAGGCGCTCCGGGCCATGTCATCTGCATCATGACTCCCAGCTTGAAAACCGGTACACTGATTCCCTCTGACGCAGCCTTGCTGCCCAGCTGATCCACCCGGCCCACCTTGTGATTGGTCCTGGTCAAAAATCTGGAGTGATCATGGTTCGAAAGCTCGTTCATGGCAATGTGCAGTGAAGGCGTCATAAACGCTGTCATGCAGTGGAGCATGGTAACCTCAAAGCGCTTGCCGTCTCCGATGGCGCTCTCGTCTATCCTGTCGGAGTGCTTTTCCATACCTGTCAAAAAGAAGGAAATGGGCTCCATAAATGCATCGTAATTCATGATGGTGTCCCACTGTGTACCCTCCAGCCAGGCTGAAGCATCACCATAGTGTTCCGCCAGTATCACAGCATTGGGATTGGCGCGCTTCACCACCGTCCTAAATGCCTGCCAGAAACGGTGATTGTACTCCTCACTGTGTCCCAGATCTGCCGCCACATCCAGTCTCCAGCCATCACAGTTGTAGGGCGGCGATACCCATTTGGCACCTATGCGAAGGATGTAATTTGTCAGATCCGCACTGCCCTCATAATTAAGCTTTGGCAAGGTGTCGTGTCCCCACCATCCGTCATAGGTATAGTTGTAGGGCCATTTGTCCTCCTCGTAAAAATGGAAGAACTCCCGGTATGGGCTGTCCTTGGTGACGTAGGCACCCGGCTCGTAGCCCTCCTGACCTTCATATATCCTCTCTCTGTCCAGCCACTTATTGAAGGAACCGCAGTGATTGAAGACTCCGTCCAGGATCACCTTCATGCCCCTCTCGTGGGCTGCAGCCACAAGGCTTGCAAAAAACTCGTTGGAAGCATTGAGGTTTCGCCTGTCTGTGGTACGTCTGATATATCTTGTGGCGTGCCTGTTGTCGTAGTCATCCTCTGCCAAAACATCACCGTCATCAACCACTATCTTGCCATAGTGTGGATCAATATGGTCATAATCCTGGGCGTCGTATTTGTGGTTGGAAGGGGATACGAAAAGGGGATTAAAATAAATGACTTCTATGCCCAGGCTCTTCAGATAATCCAGCTTGTCATATACGCCCTGCAGATCGCCGCCGTAAAAGCAGGCAACGTCAAAGTTTGAAGGATTTGTGTTCCAGTCACGTATCCGCTTTGAGTGCATGGAAATATAGTGATATTCGCCGTCTAAAACATCATTGCCGTCATCGGAATTGCAAAAGCGATCCACCAGGATCTGATACATGACGGCTCCCTTGGCCCAATCGGGCGTGGAAAAGCCGGGCATAATGGAAAATCTGTATTGGATGCGGAAATCATCGGTTACGCCGAATCTGTCGTAGAAAACGTACTCCCTGCCGCATCTTATTTCGAAATGATAAAATACCCTTTTTTCGGTAAGTGAAAGTGAAACCTGATAAAAAGCAAACTCCCCGGACTGGCTGTCGTAATACATGGGAAGCCTGCGTCCGTCATCGAGGACCAAAGTACAGGTGACGAAATCATGGCGGTCAAGGCGGATGCGGATAATAACATCACTGCCTGCCGCCGGCTCCTCCGGCTGCCTGTATCTTATTGTACCGTCAGAAAAAATCGCATCGCGGTTCATAAGTCCTCCGTTCCCCCGTTCCACCGGGATATTGTATACGGAATCATGGCTACGCGCGTCGTGCTTTAATCTCCCGTATACGTTAAAAAGACAGCTTGCGCTGTCTTTTTAGGAGAAGGTATTTTTACTATGGGGGATAGTAAAAATAAAATGTATTGGGGGGTTTTTACGAATGTAATTATATCCCCATTCTCCTACAAAGTGTGCACAAACATGCTAAAAGATTAAAAAAACTTTTGTGCATATTATCTAAAATAGCTTCATGCCCACCTGATCAGTCCTCTACAGCCACTCCCTCGCGGTTTAAAACGTCTTCACTCTTCTCAAAAACCTGGTCTCCGAAAAGCTCTTCAAACTCCTTGCGGGAGATCTTTTCCTTTTCAATGAGAAGCTTCGCACAGCTGTGAAGTACATCCATATGCTCACCGATGATACTCTTTGCCCTGTCATAGCACTCATCAATGATGCGGCTGACCTCCTCGTCGATGGCTGCCGCCACTTCTTCACTGTAGCTCTTCACATGGCCGTAATCTCTGCCCAAAAACACCTCGTCCTCATCCATATGGTAGTCTATGGGTCCTATGCGATCCGAAAAACCGAATCTGGTAACCATATGTCTGGCAGTAGCTGTGGCCTGCTTGATATCCTGCGAAGCTCCTGTGGTAACATCTCCAAAGATCAGCTCCTCTGCAACCCTGCCGCCGAAATCAACCACAATATTCTGCATCATCTTGGACTTGGTGTTGAACATCTCATCCTTTTCAGGCAGAGGCATGGTATAGCCTGCAGCACTCTGGCCTGTGGGAATGATGGATACGGAATAAACCGGCCCCACATCCGGAAGCACATGGAAAAGTATGGCATGCCCCGCCTCGTGATAGGCAGTTATCTTTTTCTCCTTTTCGGAAATGACCTTGGAACGCTTCTCGGTACCGATACCCACCTTTACAAAGGAGTTTTTGATATCCTTTTGTGTAAGATAAGCCCGGTTGTCCTTTGCAGTGGCGATGGCCGCCTCGTTTAAAAGGTTCTCCAGATCTGCTCCCGTAAAGCCGGCAGTAGTCTGGGCTATCTGCTTAAGATCCACATCATCGGAAAGGGGCTTGTTTTTGGCATGAACATTGAGGATCTCCTCACGGCCCCTGACATCGGGTCGGCCCACGAAAACCTTGCGGTCAAAACGACCGGGACGCATGATGGCGGGATCCAATATATCTACACGGTTGGTAGCCGCCATAACTATGATGCCTTCGTTCACACCAAAACCGTCCATCTCTACCAAAATCTGGTTAAGGGTCTGCTCTCTTTCATCATGTCCGCCGCCCATACCCGAGCCGCGCTTTCTGGCTACCGCGTCTATCTCATCGATAAAAACTATACAGGGGGCATTCTTTTTCGCATCCTCAAAAAGGTCGCGGACACGGGATGCACCCACACCTACAAACATCTCTACGAAGTCGGAACCTGAAATGGAGAAAAACGGCACTCCGGCCTCACCGGCCACAGCCCTTGCCAAAAGAGTCTTACCTGTTCCGGGAGGGCCCACCAGGATCATGCCCTTGGGTATACGTGCTCCCACCTTGGTATATTTGTCTGGATCCTTTAAAAAGTCAACCACCTCAACCAGTTCTTCTTTTTCCTCTATGAGGCCTGCTACGTCCTCAAACCTGGTCTTCATATTCTCCTGAGTGGTAAGCTTGGCGCGGGACTTGCCGAAATTCATCATCCGGTTGTTGCCACCGCCTCCCATGCCGCCGCCCATCATCTGTCCATTCATCAGTATCATGAACAAAATGAAAAGCACTGCTACCACCACAAGCATGGGCAGCATGTCAGTAAACCATGAGTCCTGGGGCACATCATAAATGACATACTTGGTGTAGCCGGCCTCATCCAAAAGACGCTGGGCTTCATTGACATCCGTAACATATATCGTGGCTCTGGGGGCCTGTGGGTCACCTTCGTTCTTTTTTAAAGTGACTTCCAGTGATCCCGTGGGCACCTGCTCATTCTGATGGATACCCACCGAAGTGACATTATCCTCACTGATCTGCTTTAACAGCTGATCCATGGACATATTCGGGGCTGACTGCTCGGTAAAAAAGTACCACAAAAAGATGATAACAAGAATTAAAAGCAGATATATCCCAAAACCGTTTCTTCTCTGTGACTGCAAAACCTATTGCTCCTATTCTAAAAACTTATATAGATCCTTCGCTATGCCAAGGATAACATTATATTCCCTCTACGATCCCTATGTACGGGAGATTCCTGTATTTCTGGTCATAGTCAAGGCCATATCCCACCACAAAGGCATCCGGAATGGTAAAACCTATGTAATCCATATCAACATCCACCTCGCGGCGGTCAGGCTTGTCAAGCATGGCACAAAGCTTCACGCTTTTGGCCCTGCGGCCCTTGAAAAGCTCAGAAAGATAATTCAGAGTGTTACCACTGTCGATGATGTCCTCAACAATGATGACATTTCTGCCCTCAACACCTAAGTCAAGATCCTTTTTGATCTGGATCTCGCCGGTGGATACCGTGCCTGAGCCGTAGGATGATGTGGCCATAAAGTCTATGGTCACCGGAACCGTGATCCTCTTTGCAAGCTCACAGGCAAAAAATGCCGCGCCCTTTAAAATACAAACCAGAAAAACACTTTCCCCCTCGTAATCTGCAGAGATCTGTGCTCCCAACTCTGCTATACGCCCTTCAAGCTCTTCTTCTGAAAGCATCACGCGCACTGTTTCACTCATATCATGTCCTCCAATATTCTACCTGAAGTATATCCTGTGTCCGGTCATCAACTCTCATATCCTCGCTTCCCCGGTATCCGGCAGCCAAAATAACCTTGCTGCCTTCACATAAAAGCCAGGCCTCCTCCCGTTCATTCCGGGGGATCTTTTCATCCACGAAATATCTGGCAAGGGGCTTTTTCGTACCTTTCGGGGATATTACAAGGTAGTCCCCGTCTCTGCGGTGCCTGATGACCATATTCCCACTTATTTTACCATAATCATAGTATTTAGCATAGTTTTTTTGAAATGACATGGTTTTGTACAGATTTTTGGCATCCTCGCCGGAAAACAGCGTCATCCTTATATACCAGCCATCCATGGAAAACTCAGCCTTTTCGCCGCCTCGCAGGAAAGGCACGGGAGTGGCAGTCCCATCAACGTCAGTGGCTCTTTTTATAATATCGCTCTTAAGCCTCAATCTGTCATATACCTTTTCTATCTGCTGGCCTCCCGGCAGATCCACAGACTTCCCGGTATCGTTTGTGATCAGATCATCGATAGCCTCGTAGTGGACGCGGCTTACATCCCTGGCCTTTCCTATATCCCGGATCCATAGCCGTATCACACTACGTCTTAATGACGGAGAATGATCCTTTAGAACTGTTACCGAAAGCTCCCTGCCTCCGCTGGCCTCCTCATAAAGTCTTTCGGCACTTTCCTCAGCCAGTTCCAGCTCCCGCAGGGCTCTTGCGCTGTCATTTATATGCTCGATGGCTTTGTTGTTTATGTTGATAAGCTCCGGGATGACCCTGTGTCTGATGCGGTTTCTGGTGTAATCATCAGAAAGATTGGTGGCGTCCGTCACGTAGCTTTGGTTCCTCTCCTTTAGGTATGATTCCACGTCAGCTCTGGTCACTGACAAAAGAGGTCTTATGATAACGA
>CAMODS010000100.1 GCA_946611525.1 uncultured Lachnospiraceae bacterium
AGCCAGGGCGCTTATCATGAACCCGAAGCTCATCATTGCTGACGAGTGCATATCGGCACTAGACGTATCGATCCAGGCGCAGGTGGTCAACCTGATGAAGGACATCCAGGAGGAGACGGGTACGGCCTACCTTTTCATTGCCCACGATCTGTCCATGGTAAAGTACATTTCTGACAGGATAGGCGTGCTGCACCTGGGACATCTTTTGGAGACCGGTACCAAGGATGAGATCTTTGACAATCCCATCCACCCCTACACAAAGAGTCTGCTTTCGGCCATTCCCGCACCGAATCCCGTGGTGGAAAAGCAGCGTGAGGCTCTTACCTATGACTACAAGAGCAGCGGTATTAACTACAACGAGGGAACCTACCACAAGATAGATGGATCTCATTATGTAAAGTGCACGGATTCGGAATTAGAAAAGTGGACTAATTAGATAAGATTTTCCCTTGAATTTTTAGTTGAAGCATACTACAATGAATAGGCTTGCCGGATTTCCGGCAGGCCTGTTTTTATAGTATCTTGGTGTGAAGGTTTAAATATGTTTATTGGAAGAGAGAGAGAGTTTAAGAGGCTGGAGGACTTTCTTTTAGACAGCGATAAAAGGGTGTTTTGTCTCTACGGCCGGCAGGGGATGGGAAAGTCGGCACTGCTAAAAGGGTTCTTACAGGAGCACAGGGGAATATATTTTCCCGCTTACAAGACCACTGAGGATCAGCAGCTTACACTTTTAAAGAAAGTTTTGAATATAAAAAATGCAGACAGTCTGGATGAGGTCCTAAAGGAGGTTTCGCGCATCGCCGGGGATGACAGCTTTGCCTTTGTAATAGACCATTATGGAGACTTTGCAAAGACCGGTGATGAGTATGCCACTACCCTCCACAGATTTCTTAAGGAGAACTGGTCAGATAACAGGATAAAGCTTATTTTATGTGAGGATTCGTATCTTACTGCCAACAAGCTCATGTTGTCGGCAGGAGCTATCTGGCAGGATTTCGAACCGGAGACCATGGAGATAAAGTGCATGGACTTTTACGAGTCTGCCAGATTTTTCGATGACGCCACTCCGGAGGAAAAGATTTTTTACTTTGGCCTGACCGGAGGCATGCCCTGTTACTTAAAGCAGCTTAAGGACAGCATAGAGTCATCTGTGGAAAATGTGTTTTTACGACACACTTCGGAGATGGGCATTTTGCCTGAAAAGCAGATTGCCACAGAGCTTCGGGAGATGTCCTACTACAACAGGATGCTCATTACCCTAGCCTCGGGCAAGACACGGGTCAATCAGATATCCGAGGACGTAAAAAAACCCAAGGACGTGGTGGTACCCTACCTTAAAAAGCTTATGAGCATAGGCATCGTGCAAAAGGAAAACCCCATCACCGAAAAGGATAACCGGAAAAAGACCAGGTATTCCATAGTAAATGAAAGTGATATCTTCTGGTACAAGTTTATCGCTCCCAATATGGACATGTATCTCTGCGGCGAGAGACAGCGTCTTTTAAAAGAAAAGATCATGCCCAATGTAGCCGATTACATGAGGCAGGTTTTCATACACGTTTGCAAGGACTACATGATTCGCCGGGCGGCAGATCCGGACTTTCCCGCCAGACTTTATGAGGTAGGAAACTGGTGGGAAAATGATGACGAGAAGATGACTACCGCAGGCTTTGACCTGGTGGCCATCGGAGAAAACAAAGATGCTCCGGCCATGCTTTTTGCCAGATGTTTTTATGATGATGAGCCCATAGATATGGCCACGCTAAAGTCACTTATTGACCTCACCAGGCACCTAAAGACCAGTGACAATACATATTATGTTATTTTTTCCAAATCAGGCTTTAACGCCAGCGCGCAGACAGCGGCGTCGGCGATAAAGAATATAATACTTATCAGCATGAAGGAAGTTTGCGAATACAAAAGCAACAATAAAATGTAAAAGGAGGAAGAACATGACGACACAGGAACTTAAAAAAATGGCAGTCAAAGTCCGTCAGGGTATCATAGAGAGTACTCATGCCGCAAAGTGCGGTCATCCCGGCGGATCACTTTCGGCAGCAGAGGTCTTTACTTACCTCTATTTTGAGGAGATGAATATCGATCCTCAAAATCCCAAGGATCCTAAGAGAGACAGGTTTGTGCTCTCAAAGGGACACACGGCTCCGGGGCTTTATTCTGCCCTGGCAAATCGCGGATATTTTCCTGTGGAGGAACTTCAGACTCTTCGCCACACGGGATCTCATCTTCAGGGACACCCCTGTGTGACACATACACCCGGTATTGACGCATCCTCAGGTTCACTGGGACAGGGCATCTCTGTGGCAGCAGGCATGGCGCTTTCAGCAAAGCTCACCAACGATGATTACCGTGTATATACCCTTTTGGGCGACGGTGAGATCGAGGAGGGCCAGGTATGGGAGGCAGCTATGTTTGCCGGCAACAGAAAGCTTGACAATCTTGTAGTCATCGTTGACAATAACAACCTGCAGATTGACGGACCTATCACAGAGGTTAACTCGCCTTATCCTATCGTTGACAAGTTCAAGGCTTTCAACTTCCATGTGATCGAGGTAGCTGACGGTAACGATATGGATCAGATCGCCGCAGCTTTCAAGGAGGCCCGTGAGACCAAGGGAGCTCCTTCCGCCATTGTAATGAAGACAGTAAAGGGCAAGGGCGTATCGTTTATGGAGAATTCAGTAGGCTGGCACGGCAAGGCTCCCAATGACGAGGAGTACGAGCAGGCCATGAAGGAACTGAGCGAAGCAGAGAATCTATAAGGAGGGTCAGGAATATGTCAGATATGAAACCGGTTGCAACCAGAGACAGCTATGGTAACGCCTTAGTTGAGCTTGGTAAAAAATATGATGATCTTTTTGTTCTGGATGCAGACCTTGCAGCTGCTACCAAGACAGGAGTATTTAAAAAAGAATTCCCCGACAGACATATTGACTGTGGTATCCAGGAGAGCAATATGGTGGGTGTGGCAGCAGGTATGGCTGCTACGGGAAAGGTTCCGTTTTGCTCGACCTTTGCAATGTTTGCGGCAGGTCGTGCATATGAGCAGGTGAGAAATTCTGTATGTTATCCTCATTTCAACGTAAAGATCGGTGCTACCCATGCAGGTATCTCCGTTGGTGAGGATGGTGCATCACATCAGTGCCTCGAGGACATTGCTCTCATGCGTGAGCTTCCCGGCATGGTGGTCATAAACCCTGCAGACGATATCGAGGCCAAGGCAGCGGTAGAGGCTGCTTATCATCATGATGGCCCTGTATATATGCGCTTTGGCAGACTGGCAGTACCCATTATCAATGACAATCCCGATTACAAGTTTGAGATCGGAAAGGGTGTAGTACTGCGTGAGGGCAGCGATGTATCACTCATCGCTACCGGACTTGAGGTGGGTGAGACTCTTGCAGCAGCTGATGAGCTGGCTAAGGAAGGTATCAATGCCGAGGTTATAAATATCCACACCATAAAGCCCTTAGATGAGGAGCTTGTGATCGCTACCGCCAAAAAGACCGGCAAGGTAGTGACCATTGAGGAGCATTGGGTAAACGGTGGTCTTGGTTCTGCAGTAGCAGAGGTACTGTCCGAGAAGTGCCCCACTCTTATGAAGAGGATCGGAGTGTATGACACCTTTGGTGAGTCCGGCCCCGCAAAGGAGCTTCTCCACAAGTATGAGCTTGATGCAGAGGGCATCGTAAAGCAGGTTAAGGCATTTTTGTAAGAATCCCGCTCGGCAAATCAGAATCTAAGAGGAGCGAAGCGTATGGGCTACAGACAGGAATACGAAAAATGGTGCAATGCACCCTATATCGACGACAAGACCAAGGAAGAACTTTTGGCGCTTACCGATGAAAAGGAGATCGAGGATCGCTTCTATCGTAATCTGGAATTCGGTACCGGAGGGCTCAGAGGTGTTATCGGTGCGGGCACCAACCGCATGAACATATACACCGTGCGGCTGGCAACCCAGGGCTTGGCTGACTACATCCTGTCTCAGGGCGGAGCAGACCGTGGTGTGGCCATAGCCTACGATTCCCGTCGCATGTCTATAGATTTTTCCAGGGAGGCGGCGCTGGTCTTAAATGCAAATGGTATCAAAACCTATCGCTTTGAGAGCCTGCGCCCCACACCTGAGCTTTCCTTTGCTGTAAGAGAGCTCCACTGTATAGCGGGTATCGTGGTGACTGCCAGCCACAACCCCAGGGAGTACAACGGTTACAAGGTGTACTGGGAAGATGGAGCACAGATCACACCGCCCCATGACAAGAACATTTTAGAGGCTGTAGCTAAGGTTACAGACATCGCCTCGGTAAAGATCATGGAAAGACAGGAAGCCAGGGCGGCGGGGCTTTACAAGGACATAGGCGAAAAGATTGACGATGCATATATCCGTGAAGTTAAAAAACAGTCTATACATCCCGATATTATAAGAGAGGTTTGCGACGACATTACCATAGTGTATTCTCCCTTTAATGGCACGGGCAACAAGCCGGTGCGCCGGATACTAAAGGAGCTGGGCTTTACAAAGGTTCATGTGGTACGAGAGCAGGAAGCACCCGACGGAGAGTTTCCTACCCTGCCATATCCCAACCCTGAAGATCCAAAGGCGTGGGAGCTGGCGGTGCAGCTGGCTAAAAAGGTGGATGCAGATATCGTGCTTGCCACGGACCCCGATGCCGACAGGCTGGGAGTATATGCCAAGGATAAAAAGTCCGGTGAGTACATTCCTTTTACCGGCAATATGTCCGGCATGATCATTGCAGAGTACATCCTAAGAGAGCTTTACAATATGAATGTCATGCCTACTCATCCCGCATTGGTGGAGACCATAGTAACCACCGACATGGCGAAGCTCATTGCCAAAAACTATGATGTGGATGTGGTGGAGGTGCTTACCGGTTTTAAGTACATCGGTGAGCAGATAAGACTCTTTGAGGAGAACCAGACATATCACTATATCTTTGGGCTGGAGGAGAGCTACGGATGTCTGGCAGGTACTTATGCCAGGGACAAGGATGCCTGCGTGGCGGTTATGCTTTTGTGCGAGGCGGCAGCCTACTACAAGCAGCAGCGTGACTGGACACTTTGGGACGCCATGCTCGACATGTACGAGAGGTACGGCTATTTCAGAGAGGGCCTTTACACGGCCACTCTTCCGGGCAAGGATGGCGAGGCAAAGCGCAATGCCATGATGGAAAATGCCAGACATAATCCACCTGAGACCCTGGCAGGTAAAAAGGTCATTGCCGTGCGTGATTATTCCACCGGGCTGAGAAAAGAGCTTGCAACAGGGGCAGAGACCCCTACGGGACTTCCCAAGTCCAATGTCCTTTACTATGAACTGGAAGATGATTTCTGGTGCTGCATCAGACCTTCCGGTACGGAGCCAAAGATAAAGTACTACTTTGGCGTAAAGGGAGACAGCTTACAAAGTGCAGATGAGCTTTTGTCAGCAATGCAAAAGGAAGTGATCCGGATAGGCGGGTGATGTGGATGAAGGCATATC
>CAMODS010000101.1 GCA_946611525.1 uncultured Lachnospiraceae bacterium
ATGCTTGGTAGAGGGATGGTGGCATACCCGGCGCTGGCCGCGGAAATAAAAGGCCAGGTGGCATACCCGGCGCTGGCCGCGGAAATAAAAGGCCAGGTGACAAACCCGGCGCTGGCCGCGGAAATAAAAGGCCGGGTGACAAACCCGGCACCGACAGCAAAAAAAACTTCACCGGAAGATATCTGTTCTTTTGCGAAGGAGTTGTATGAGGCGTATAGCGAGATCCTTTCGGGAGAACGGGATGTGCTTTTTAAAATGAAGGATGTGGCTATGTACATGGCCATACGCCTTCCTGATGATGCCAAAGCAAAAAAGGCGATAAAAAGAGCAAAAAACAAGAGTGAGATCCTGTCGGCCATAGCGATGATAGTGTGACCATCTCCAAACAAGTCGACTTTACTAAGTTCTTGTTTTCTGACATGCTTTGTTGTCTTCAATCGCAGAGGCTACGGAAACGACAGGATCCGGGTGATTTGCAGTGGGAAAAATGATGTGGTAAAATGAAGCAAATATGTTTTGAATGGGGGTACCTGTATGAGATTAAAAAAAATATTTTCAGTTGTTTTGGCGGCAGGCCTGATTTTTGCGGCTGCACCCGCAGCAGAGCTTACTGCGGTGGCAACCAGCACCAATAATAACACTACCGGCAATCTTAAGAATGCCACTGCACTTAGCGCAGGCAAGCAGGTTACCGGATCTCTTACCGAGAGCGCAAAGGAAAAAAGCTATAAGTTCACAGCGCCCGATTCCGGCTTTTTAAGCTTTTATATTGAGAGGACTGATGCGACCAGCACTAACCAGCCTACGTGGAAGGCCGAAGTCTTTGACAGTGAGGCCAGGATGATCTCTTCTGTGACCGAGACAAGCTTTTACACCCAGACCGTGATGGTACAAAAGGACAGCCTATATTACCTGAGGATCACAGGCGTACAGAATGCAGTAAATGAAAAATATGGCGTTACAGCCCAGTTTACGGAGTACGAGGACGTGATCGCGGGTGCCGGTCAAAGTGCGGAGAACCCTGTAAAGATAAGCCTCGGTAAAAAATATGTCGGCACTTTGGACAGTGCCAGTGATGCAGACTATATCCAGCTTTCCTCCGACAGCTCAGGCTACGTGAAGATGAGTCTGAAAAAATATGTCAGCTCCATCAGCGCCAAGGCAGATTGGAGATTTGAACTCTATGATTCTGAGATGAATAACCTTTACACCCTGCAATCGTCTTATCAGACTGACTCCCTGAACACGGAAAACCTGTATCTGGTGATTCCTGCCGGACAGAGCTACACAATAAAGATCAGTGGATCCCAGAGTACTGCAGGCCTGCTTTATGCTCTGGATACTGCTTTTACATCCACAAACCTGGTTGAAACGGAGCCCAACAACTCTTTTGCAAATCCGGACAAGATAAAGCTTAAAAAGACTTACAGCGGAGCTCTTGCAGAGACCTCCACAAAGGACTACTTTGTGTACAAGGCTACAAAGACTGCTAAGCATACAGTAAATGTCACCCTGTCAAACGAGTTGGAAAAAGGCTACAATGTTTTGGTTTATGACGCCGACAGGAACCTTGTAATTTCGAAAGAGGGAGTGGTGAAAAAGGGCAAGGTGTCGTTCAAGGCCAAGAAGGGAAAGAAATACTACGTTGTGATAGAGCACGCGGCATCGGGTACACCTTCCGTAAATGCTCTCTACAAGATTAAGCTTACGTCAAAATAGGAAAATGTTTAGGTTTTATTTCTTGATAGTTATATCTTTCGGGTACATCGTGTACTACGATCTAAAGGCGAAACACGTACTCGGGCACAAGGACAAATATGATGAAAAGTACCGCTATGCGCTTGTAAGACGTGTTTTTTACCTGATAAAGAGAAATGCCAATATCAGGACCGTAAGCTACGGTGAGGAAAAACTGCCGGAAGATGGGGGTTACGTCATGTATGCCAACCACCAGGGCAAGTACGATCTCATCGGCATAGTCATGTCACATGATAAGCCCTGCACCTTTGTCATGGATGAGAAAAAAAGCCGCGAGCTTTTGACTGACAAGGTGGTCAGGCTTTTGGATGCCAAGCGCCTGGTAAAGGACGACCTAAGGCAGCAGATGCGCGAGCTCAATGTAATGGTAGATGAGGTTAAAAACGGCCGGAAGTACGTTTATTTCCCCGAGGGAGGATATGATGACAATGGTAACCGCCTCCAGGAATTCAAGCCCGGTGCCTTCAAGTGCGCCAAGTCTGCCCATGCTCCCATAGTCCCCGTGGCCATTTATGATTCTTATATCGTATTTGGTTTCAGTTCTCTTCGCAGGGTGACCACCCAGGTCATGTATCTTGACCCCATAAGCTTTGATGAATACGGTGGCATGACCACCCGTCAGATCAGTGATCTGGTCAAGGAGCGAATCGAGAGCCAGATTGCCGTTTTAGAGGATCGGCGGATAAAAAAAGGCTACAACAGCTGGTTTTATAAAAAAATAGACAAAAAGGCGATATAATATTATAATTATAAGGATTTTGCGAAATGCGTTGCGACCGTTCGGCGGATTTCGGACACAAGCAACCTGCTTCGGATATCAACATTTTTAAAGCACGGAAAGGACTGGTATTATGGCAAATTTCATGGCATTTTTCAGTGAGTTTGTTTCATACATTATTTTGATGGCGATACTTGCCGTTCTGGCAGTGGTGGGAGTAAAAATAGGCTCCACCCTCAGGAAGAATAAAAACAAAAAGGAAGGAATAGAGTAAAGTGAAGATCACAGGAGTTAATGAGCTTCGACGCTCATTTTTGGAGTTTTTCGAAAGCAAGGAGCATCTGGCTATGGGAAGTTTTTCCCTGGTGCCTAAAAATGACAAGTCACTGCTTCTAATAAATGCGGGTATGGCTCCGCTAAAGCCTTATTTTACAGGTCAGGAGATTCCCCCCAAAAGGAGAGTTTGCACCTGCCAGAAATGTATCCGCACAGGCGATATAGATAACGTTGGAAAGACAGCCAGGCATCTGACATTTTTCGAGATGCTTGGTAATTTCTCGTTTGGAGATTATTTTAAAACCGAGGCCATCCACTGGTCATGGGAATATCTGACCGATGTTTTGGGCCTGGATCCGGATCGTCTCTATCCTTCCATTTACGGTGAGGATGACGAGGCATTTAAGATCTGGAATGAAGAGATCGGAATCCCCGCTGAAAAGATAACCAGATTTTACCGCGATCCCGAGACCGGTGAGTGCGATAACTTTTGGGAGCATGGCGCAGGTCCCTGCGGTCCCTGTTCCGAGATATACTATGACCGCGGTGAAAAGTACGGCTGTGGCAAGCCTGACTGCAAGGTGGGCTGTGAGTGCGACCGCTTTATGGAGGTCTGGAACAACGTGTTCACCCAGTTTGAGGGCGACGGTCACGGCGGTTATACCGAGCTTTCGCAGAAAAACATCGACACCGGCATGGGTCTTGAGAGGCTGGCTGTGGTGATGCAGGAGGTTGACTCCGTTTTTGACATCGATACCATGAAGGCCATCCGTGATCATGTATGCAGGCTCTCCGGCAAGACCTATCAGACCGACGCGACGGACGACATCAGTATCCGTCTTATCACGGATCACATCAGGTCCGCTACATTTATGGTTTCCGACGGTATCCTTCCCTCCAACGAGGGCCGGGGATATGTACTTCGTCGTCTTATCAGGCGTGCAGCGCGTCACGGCAGGATGCTGGGTATCGACAAGGTATTTTTGGCTGAGCTTTCCGGCACCGTGATCTCCGAGTCACATGATGGCTATCCCGAGCTTTTGGAGAAAAAGAGCTTTATCGAAAAAGTGCTCCTAAACGAGGAGGAGCAGTTTAATCGGACCATCGACCAGGGCCTTGCCATTTTGGCTGACCTGGAAAAGGATATGACCTCCAAGGGATCCAAGGTTTTGGATGGTGCCGAGGCCTTCAGACTGTATGACACCTTTGGCTTCCCCCTGGATCTTACAATGGAGATCCTTGAGGAAAAAGGCTTTGGAGTGGATGAAGAGGGCTTTAAAAAATGCATGGAGGTTCAGAGAAATACAGCCCGCGATGCCCGTGGCGAGACCAACTACATGGGCAAGGACGCTTCAGTATATGACGAGATCGATGCAGCTGTCACCTCATGCTTTATCGGTTATGACAACCTCATCGGTGAGTCCACGGTTACGGTGCTTACTACGGCAGATGCCATTGTTGATGTACTCAATAACGGTGATGAGGGTACCATAATTGTTGAGGATACGCCCTTCTATGGTACCATGGGTGGTCAGGTCGGAGATATAGGTGAGATTGTATCCTATATGGGTGGCAGATTTGAGGTCACAGCTACCGAGCATCTGCAGGGCGGCAAGATCGCTCATGTGGGTAAGATGACCTCCGGCAGCATAAAGGTTGGTCAGCAGGTTACCCTGTCAGTCAACAGGAATTACCGTATGAACGTGGCCCGTCACCACAGTGCAACTCATCTTTTACAGAGGGCATTGCGTGAGGTCTTGGGTGATCATGTACAGCAGGCCGGTTCTGAGGTGAGAAAGGATCGTCTGCGTTTTGACTTTACACATTTTTCCGCAATGACAGCAGAGGAGATATTCAAGGTAGAAAAGCTTGTCAATGACCGTATCCAGGCAGCAGTTGATGTCCGTACGGATGTCATGAGTTTTGAGGAGGCACAGAAGACCGGTGCCATGGCTCTCTTTGGAGAGAAGTATGGTGACGAGGTGAGGGTGGTTTCCATGGGAGACTATTCCACGGAGCTCTGTGGTGGTACGCATGTTAAAAATACCGGTGATATCCAGATGTTCAAGATCCTTTCCGAGTCCAGTGTGGCCAGCGGCGTGAGACGTATCGAGGCTATAGCGGGACCGGCGGTGCTTGATTTTTACCATCAGCTGGAGAAGTCTCTCCGCCAGACAGCAGCTGCTCTTAAGTGTGATACCTCACAGGTTCCTGACAGGGTCAAGTCCCTGCAGAAGGAGATAAAGGAATTAAAGTCCGAGAATGATTCATTGAAAGCTGCCCAGGCCAAGGAGGCTCTGGGTGATGTGGCCGGTGATGCAGTGGAGATCGGTGGCATGAAGCTTATCGCAAAGGCGGTTCCCGGAGTGGATATGAACGGACTTCGTGATCTGGGAGACCAGCTCAAGACCCAGATAGGTGAGGGCGTGGTAGTCCTGGCTTCCGATGCCGGCGGCAAGGTATCACTCATGGCAATGGCTACCGACGGAGCAGTAAAGTCGGGCGCCCATGCAGGTAACCTGATAAAAGAGATCGCGCCTCTGGTAGGCGGTGGCGGCGGCGGTCGTCCCAATATGGCGCAGGCCGGCGGTAAGAACCCTGCGGGCATCGGGGATGCCATTGCGAAGGTAGCTGAGGTACTGACAGCACAGATTGGATAAAAAGAATCTT
>CAMODS010000102.1 GCA_946611525.1 uncultured Lachnospiraceae bacterium
CATCCGTACCGCCGGGGAGCTCATTATCATCGGCATCACGACCAAAAATGTAGATGCCGTTATCCTGCTGCTCCGGGAACATATCCTTTGTGCTGCCCAGCTCCTCGATGGAGCAAAGCATGCCGTTGGACTCCACGCCGCGGAGCTTTCCCTTTTTAATCTTTACTCCGCCGGGAGTACGGGTGCCGTCATGGCCGCCTGCCACTCTGCCGCCGTCCAAAACCACGGGCACCAGGTAGCCTTCCTTTACGTTGGGAGCGCCGGTAACGATCTGGATGGTCTCGTTGCCAACATTTACCTGGCATACCACCAGCTTGTCCGCATCGGGATGAGCCTCGATCTTTTCGATGCGTCCCACTACTATCTTGTCCAGATCTGCTGCCATATCCGTGCAAAACTCAACCTTTGAACCGGACATGATCATCGCATCCGTGTACTCCCGGGGGGTGACGTCTGCTATCCCCGGCACCAGATCCTTTATCCATGTTAATGATGTTTTCATTTTATTCTCCTTAAAACTGTGACAAAAACCTCGTATCGTTCTCGTATAAAAGACGCATGTCATCGATCTCATACTTGAGGAGCGCGATGCGCTCAAGCCCTACTCCGAAGGCGAAGCCCTGGTACTCATTGGGGTCGATGCCGCTCATCTCAAGCACATGGGGATGCACCTGTCCGCAGCCGAGGATCTCGATCCAGCCCTCTCCCTTGCAGAAACGGCAGCCCTTGCCGTGGCACTTGAAGCAGCTGACATCCATCTCAGCCGAAGGCTCCGTGAAGGGGAAATGATGGGGTCTGAACTTTACCTTTACATCATCTCCAAACATCTCCTTTGCAAACTCAGCTAAGGTGCCCTTTAGATCGGCAAAGGTAATGTCCTTGTCGATGGCCATGCCCTCCACCTGATGGAAGGAAGGGGAATGGGTGGCGTCCACCTCGTCGGACCGAAAGACTCTGCCGGGTGCGATCATACGGATGGGCATGCGGCCCTCTTCCATACGGTGAACCTGACATGATGAGGTCTGGGTGCGGAGCAAAATGTCCTTTGTGATATAAAAAGTGTCCTGCTCATCCTTTGCGGGATGGTTGGCAGGAATATTTAATGCTTCGAAATTGTAATAATCAAACTCTACCTCGGGGCCCTCTACCACCTCGTAGCCCATGCCGATAAAGATGTTTTCTATCTCCTCAAGGGCGATGGTATTGGGATGGCGATGACCTGCCGCGATCTTTTTGGCGGGAAGGGTCACGTCGATGGACTCTGTGGCAAGCTTTAGCTCCATCTCCTTTGCCTCAAGGATGGCCTTTGCCTCAGCCAGCTTTTGCTCGATGGCCTCGCGGGTCTCATTTACCATCTGGCCCACCTTGGGTCTGTCCTCGGGAGCCACATCCTTCATACTCTTTAGGATGGAGGTAAGCTCTCCCTTTTTTCCCAGGATGCCCACACGCACGTCATTTAGGCTGCCGGCCTCCTTGGCCTCTTTGATCTGAGCAAACGCCTGCTCACGGATCGCCTGTAATCTGTCTTTCATTTTTTCTCTCCTTGTCATTCTGAGGGCCGAAGGCCTCCCTGTCATTCTGAGGGCCGAAGGCCCGAAGAATCTTTATTTGAAATAATCCTCAATTCCATTCGCTATCCCCTGCACCATGGCCGCCTGGCCATCTGCCGAGGACATATAGCTGTCATCCGAAGGATTTGTCATAAAGCCCATCTCCAAAAGTGTCACCGGAATGGTGCTCCAGTTTGTCCCGGTGAGGTCATCCCTCTGGGACAGTCCGCGGTTTGATATCCCTGTAGCGCTGCAATACGCCGCGATCACACATTCCGAAAGCCGCTTGGAATCAGCGGAAATGGAAGCCACATAAGGGTTATCAGTCGAAGGGTAAAGTACACTAGCGCCCCTGGCAGAAGCTGCTGCCCCATCCGCATGAAGCCGGATGGCCACGTCACACTTTTTATTCAGCTTTTGGGCTCGCTCAACATTTGAGATGTCCACCTCATTTTTATTCCGGGTCATGATCACCTTGTAGCCACGGCTTTTAAGCTCATCCCTAAGAGCCAGACCGATCTCAAGAGTCAGCTGATACTCAGGCTTTTTGGTGGATACCCCGGATGTACCTCCGGCCACCTTGGTCTTTTTGGTGGAGCTGCCGGGCCCTATGGGCTCGGTGCCATTATTGCCTCGTATCTGGTGCCCGGGATCAATACCGATGACCTGCTTTGGAAGGAGCTTTACCACACAGCTTACAGACTCGTCACCTGATGCAGCCGTCACTCTCACCTTGCCGTAACGCCTGGCCCGAAGCTTCCCATCCTTTGAGATAGTAGCCTTTTTATTGGAAACCGACCATGTGACATCATCCCTGTTGGTCTCAAATCGAAAACTCTTCCCACATTTTAACTTTTCCTTTGTGGCGGTAAACCGAAGGGTCTCTTCATCAGACGCATCTTCGTCCTCGACCGTTTGTACAGTTGCAGCTGTTTTGGACGGCTGTACTGTCGCTGTTGCCTCGGCCGTCTGCACCACTTTAGTTTCCCCGGCCGTCTGAGTTGCCGCAACACCCACGTCTGCATCCACAGACTGCATGCTGCCACCCAGCAAAAGCACACCAAGCAGCACGCAAAACGCCGCCACAAATCCAAACCTATTTTTCATGTTTTATCTCCATTTTGGGAAAAATACACCACTCGATAAGATACACCGAGACGGGGAAAATGTCAAGAAGACACCCCATGACCCTACCTATTTCCTACTTCGTAACCTTTTCAAAATCACTGGCAGGGTGCTTGCAGATCGGGCAGATGAAATCATCCGGAAGCTCCTCACCCACATATTCATATCCACATATCTTGCAGCGCCATACTGTCTGGCCGGTGGGAGTCGTGCCTACTGCCTCAGGCTTGGGCTTAATATTATCCTGATAATAAGCATACGTAGCAGAAGCTGCCGTATCCAGCACCTCCATAGCCGTAGGTTCGCCAATGAAAAGCGTATGAGACCCGAGATCAACTGTCTGCTTGATATCTATGGAAAAATAAGCATTCGTGCCGCGAGTAATATACGGGATACCGTTTTCCGCAACCTTGCAATCTGTGAAGTCTGCAAACTTGTCCACGTCCCTTCCGGACTGGAACCCAAAATGCTTGAAAAGCTCAAAATCCGCCGCTTCACTGATAACAGATATATTCGCCTTTTTTGTCTTCATCACCATATCATGAGTATAGTTCGCTTTGTTCACGGCAAATGAAATCTGATTAGGCTCAGACGCCACCTGTATCGCCGTATTTGTAATACACCCATTGGCCTTGACCTCATCCTTTGCCGTCAGTACAAATAGTCCGTATGAAAGCTTGTACATTGCCTTATTATCCATCACGTGTTCTTCTTCCCTCTTTTTTATAACTGTATTATCAAAAATGCTCTGTGCCACATTTTGAAGTTCATGTCTCCTGCGTCGATACTCCATTATAGGCAGATCTGCAGCTACCAGATTCTCACTCATATACTGTGAGGAAGCCTTAGGCTGCTGAGTCTCTACCACTCGCTTATCCTGTCGCTCGATCACCTTATTCGCCACGCTTCCCATCCGGGCAATCAGCGTATCTATGGTCCTGACACCGGTGATCCTGTTATAGAATCTAAGCGCTATGATGGAATGCTCGTCATCTACCGGAATGAAGAACGCCAGAATCATGATCTTATCAGAAACGTGGTTAAGCCACATATTCGGAAACTTGAAGTTCAGGTTAGTTTCTTTTATCACACATTCATCAGCACTCTTTGGTGTCTGGCCTTCATCCACCTCATTATTCGCACTGGTCTGCAACGTGTTATCGTCCAGCCACACCACTTTCGGCCCATTTGCAACGGTCTTGTTCCCGCGGCCAATAGTAGTCCTATGAACAAAAGCCAGATGTGACACATCCAGCTGATTCTCAATAACCCTGGAATAGTGAACGCCCCAGGTATCATTCATATGATCATAGGAAAAAGCGGGATCACTCACTACATCAAAAACATCCGGATCTCCCTGAGCCTCACCATCACCATACCATACAAAAACTATCCCTCCAATCTCTCGCACCTCATAGTGCTTCAGATTAAAACGGCTGAAATCCATCTTTGAATTCCTGCCCTCAGAAGGGATATGAACACATCTGCCATCAGTGGCATACTCTATCCCATGAAATGGGCACTGGATATGCCCATCACTGACACATCCTCCTCCAAGTGAAGCTCCCCGGTGGGCACACAGGTCTGTCACACAGCCCAGCTGTCCATCATCATCTCTGAAGAAAACCACATCTTCCCCAAAACGCCTTGCGACAACCGCCTGCCCTAGCCTCACTTCATGTGATGATAAAACTGCATACCACTGATTATTTATCATTCCATTTTCCTCAATGTATTTTTGCCCCCAACGTCATCTTCGCCTTCTCCGGCACTTCAATGATTCCAAACCGATACAGCAAAGGATAGATATATGATACCCCGCGTATATCTCCCAGCGCCTTTGGTCGTGGCACCACTTCACCGCGAAAGCCAAGAGCACTTTCAAAAGCCAACATGATCGAGCTCCAGGCCAGTGTCTTACTTTCCTTCCTGCGGTTGATTATCAGCTCCTTATTGTAGGAACCATCCCTTCCCCTCTTAAGCTGATAAGAAAATGGCAGTCCGGAAACCGTATAAAACTCTTCTCCCTGATGCTCCACCACCGCCTGCCATAACTCACTCTCAGTCATTTGGCATTCTTCCTCCAAATTGAAATCTTTATGAAATGTATTCTTAAAGGCACACGGTACCAATGTCCTATAATGGATCAGATGCACATCACTCTTCTTCCTTAAAATCAAAGTCATGAAAAAAGAACTTCCTGCAAAACAGTAATATTGCAATTGCCAAAATACTGATCAATTCCTGTACCGGTTCCTCATGTCCCACTACGAGCCCTCTGGCAATGGCAAAGATCAACACCTCAATGATGGTATTCATGGAGTGCTTTACCAGCATTCGGATAAACTCGATCACGATAACGATGTTAAATGCCGTAACCAATAATTCTTCTATGTACTCTACATAATCTACCGGAGAAAACGAAAGCACCTGCAAGGCCAATCGCACGCATCCATAAATAATCCCAACCAGTAAGATCGCCGCTATGACTTTTTCTATGATCCCCGGCACTTTTAATACAAACCGGTGAAGTCCATCTGATTTATCCTTCACTTCATCCCCCCTCGACTACAGTCTTAAATTGTCTATGTCCTGTATTCTATCACGTATATCAAAAAAATACAACCCGAATTCGAAAATATGTTCCCCTCCTCATTTTTATTACCAACTCAGAAAATATACTGCATTGGTAATAAAGTTGGCAATAAAAAAGGCTTGTCATTCAATACAAGCCCTCA
>CAMODS010000103.1 GCA_946611525.1 uncultured Lachnospiraceae bacterium
GTCGAAGGATCTTAGCTCAGCCTGTCTGCCAGTCTGGCAATACGGCTTGCATTGATCTCCATCTGTTGACGTGACAGCCTGCCTTCCCTCAAGGCATCTAAAATATTCCTGTGATCCTTGCGGGAACCGGGCATAAAGAGATCTCCTCCCACCGCCGTAACCTCATAAGCATCCATCCTGTCATGGACGGAGTCCTTTTCGGCGTTGCCCAAAACATCAACCCACCAGTCAGTCATCACCACTCCGTCATAGTCAAACTCACATCTGAGGATGTAACGGAGCAGATCACTCTTTGATGCCGAGTGGGCACCATTGATCAGATTGTAGCTTGTCATCATGGCCGCGGGATCCGAATACTTGATGCAGTACTCAAAGCCCTTGAGATATATCTCGCGTAGGGCGCGCTCGCTTACCACACTGTTGTTGTTGGACCTGTTGGTCTCCTGGTTGTTACATGCAAAATGCTTTATAGTCACGCCACATCCGGGATGCGCCTGTACTCCGTCTGTAATGGCCTTTGCAAAGGCTCCCGACAGGAAGGGATCCTCGGAAAAATACTCGAAGTTCCTGCCGCAGCGGATATCACGGTGTATGTTCATAGCAGGAGCCAGCCACAGGTTGATGCCAAAAAGCTCCATCTCGTCTCCCACTATGTCACCGCAGGTCCTTGCAAATTCCACATCAAAGCTTTGGGCTATGGCTGTGGCAATGGGGATGGCTGTACAATACTGGTGATGGATATCACTCTTTGACCTGGGACGCTTTTCCATGATCTTCATCACACCCTTGGCGGGAGGAGGCAAAAGCTCCTGCATGGTCTCAGGCATGGTATCGCCAAGTGCATGCACCACTCCCTTGTCATCCTTAAAATAGTCTCTGGCCAGTCGTAGTCCGGCAGGACCGTCTGCCATCACCAGACGCTTTATGCCCAATATATTGAAGTTTTCTGCGGTCTCTCCCACGGCACCTGCCACGGAGTAAAGATCTGCTCCGATTAGGTTGCCGAGTCCGGCATTGGGATCGAAGGTACCCAGCATAAGATATGACAGTTCGTCGTCTCCGTACTTTTTGATGCGCTCATCGATCTCGTATTTTTTATCGTAGTCCACCACGGTACAGGGGATGTCATCTGCCTTCATCTCTATGATGGCAATCTTTGATGACAGCTTCCCTCTGTGCTTGGCTCTCTTGGTCTCAGGCTGCCAGTCCCTGTAGTCCGGGTTGTCTATACCGGCATAGTTTCTGACCTTTTTTACGGTGACAGTCTCCGAAAGCCTCACCACACCGCACATATCCGTGCTTGCAGATGAGTTGCCGATCCTCAGATAGTAGTCACCCTCCTCCAGGATGTATGCCGCATTTTTCTCATCGTAGACGGTGATATCCGACATATTAAAGGAGCAGGACACTCTCTGACTCTTGCCGGGAGCTATCTCGTCGGTCTTTACAAAAGCCACAAGCTCCTGATATGGCGTATCAATGAGCTTGTCCGGCTTTGATACATAAAGCTGTACCACCTCGCGTCCCGGACGCTTCCCGGTGTTTTTCACTTCGACGGAAACCGTGACCTTTTCACCTTCTGACTCTGCCTCTGCACCCGAAAGCTTAAAGGTGGTATAGGACAGTCCAAAACCGAAGGGAAAATGGGGCTTAGCCTCCACGGAATCAAAGTAGCGGTAACCCACATAAATGCCCTCGCGATAATGGGTATCGTCCCGCTGACCGAAATCACCGACTCTGGGATAATCGTAAAAAGGCGCCCAAGTGGTGGAAAGCTTGCCGGATGGATAAGCCTTACCCAAAATGATATCTGCCAGCACATCACCGGTCTCTACGCCCAGCTGTGACAGAACCAAAATGTTATCCACAGCATCCACCACGGGTGACAGATCCACAGGTCCTCCTGCGTTTATAACCAGTATAAACTTGTCGTACTTTTTCCGGAGGGTGATAATGTCTCTGATCTCGGGTCCGCTTAAGAGGATATCTCCGCCTACCAGCTGTCTGTCGCTACCCTCACCGGAAAGCCTCGACAGTACATATATAGCCACATCTCCCTTTCCTTCAAGAGGGATGTTGTACTCAGGCTCGGGCATCATCACCGACAGGGCCTCCATCACCGCAAGGGTGTGCTTTTTCCTGGCTCTCTCCTTGATGTCGGATATGAACTTTTCCCTGGCCTTTTTGTACTCTTTTTCGTATTCGTCCAGCCAATTGTCGGTTGTGATATTAAAACCGGCTTTTTTAAGCCCGTCATAAGCGTTAACAAAAAATCTGGAATTGACCTCACCGGAACCGGTGCCGCCCTTTACCGTGCGCCTGGCCCCGCTACCATATAGTGCCAGATCTCCCGGCTCATCTATGGGAAAATCTCCGTTGCTCTTTAAAAGCACAGTGCATCCGGGGATTCCTTCCCTGATCCGGTCCAGATGTTCTTTTTCATAAGGATGCATTACCATATAAAAACCCTCCTTATCCACATTAAGATCCTTCGGGCTGCGCCCTCAGAATGACAAACCGGCCGACACTGCATTCTACGTCCCACGTCATTTAGTGCGAAGCGAAGAAGCCCTTAAGTCAGTCCTTTCATAATGATACATCATATCTGCGGGAAATAACAGTTTTTTTTAAACCATCTTTCCTAAAATCAGCCTTTGATTTATAATGTATCTTACGATTATGACGAGGAGGGATGGACATGCCTGAAAAGCTTACCAGGTCAGATGTAGAAAAGATACGACGCGAAATTGAAGATCGCACCCTAAACGAGCGGCCAAAGATCCTTGCAGAACTAAAGGAGGCCAGGGCCCAGGGCGACCTGTCCGAGAACTTTGAATACTACGCAGCAAAGCGAGCCAACGGCCAGAACAACAGCCGTATCAGATATCTGGAAAACATGATAAAAAATGCCATCATAGTGGATGATGAGATCACGGACGGTGCAGTCAGCATGAACAACACCGTCACCGTATATTTTCCGGAGGACGATATGGAGGATACACTAAAGCTGGTGACCTCCATCCGCAGCAATTCCCTGAAGGGCAAGGTGAGTATAGAGTCTCCCCTGGGGCAGGCGCTTTTGGGAGCAAAGGTAGGCGAGAGGCGCACCGTAAAAGTAAATGACGAGGTGTCCTATCCCATTGAGATCCGCGCCATAGATTCCGGCACGGATGACAGTGATGATGAGATAAAAAAGTTCTGATATAGTTTTTGGGGGTATCATTGTGAGTCGCGATAAGATAATCATACGCACCAGTATCGTTGGTATAGTCGCAAACCTGTTTTTGGTTTTATTCAAGGCTGCCGTGGGCTTTTTCACCCATTCCATAGCCATTACACTGGACGCTGTAAACAACCTGTCAGATGCACTTTCATCCGTCATCACCATAGTAGGCACTCACCTTGCGGGAAAGCCTGCGGACAGGGACCACCCCTACGGTCACGGCAGAGGGGAGTTTATCAGCTCCTTTGTCATTTCCGTCATCGTGCTTTATGCCGGTGCCTCCTCACTGATAGAGTCCGTAAAAAAGATCATACATCCTGATGTTCCCGACTACACCTCCGTCTCTCTTATCATAGTTAGCGTGGCAGTACTGGTAAAAATAGTCTTAGGGCTCTACGTCAAAAAATCAGGAGAAAGTGTCAATTCCGCATCCCTTGTGGACTCCGGGAAGGACGCCCTTTTGGATGCCATCATCTCCTTTACCACCTTAATATCCGCAGCCATCTTTATCATCTTTGGGATATCCACCGAGCCCTATCTCGGTGCCATCATCTCACTTGTCATCATAAAGTCAGGCTATGACATGGTATCCGAGGCCATCAGCACCATATTGGGAGAGCGGGTGGATTCCGAACTGGCAAGGGAAATAAAGCAGTGTGTCTGTGAGACCGAAGAAGTTTTAGGAGCCTACGATCTGGTGCTCCACAACTACGGTCCCGACAGGTTCATGGGTTCCATCCACGTGGAGGTGGACGATACACTTACTGCGGCGAGGATAGATGTCATCACCAGAGACATATCAAAAAGGGTGTATGGACGGTTCGGAGTGCTTATGGTCGCAGTAGGCATCTACTCCAGAAACACCTCCGATGCCTTTGCCATGGAGGCCCAGGATTTCTGCTCCATGACTGTAATGGAGTATCCGGAGATCCTCCAGATACACGGTTTCTATCTGAACAAGGAAAGCCACACCATCACCTTTGATGCGGTCATGGACTTTGATGCAAAGGATACCGATGAGGTTCTTTCTGATCTGGAGCAAAAGATACAAAACCGCTACCCGGAATATTCGATCCATATTGCCATCGATTCGGACATCAGTGATTAAATATAAGCTACACAATCAACCTTTATTATGTTAGACTGTCTGTATGGAAATATTTGCGACGCTGGGTCCGGCGTGTGCGGACCAGAAAACTATATATGAGATGATGTGTCAGGGTATGACCGGCATGAGGCTCAATCTCTCCCATGCTGATCTGGCGGGAGGCAACAACCTCATTGACGAGTTTCGCGCTGCCAGGGACCGTTTTGGTGGAGACTGTGATCTTTTGATAGATCTTCAGGGACCTGAGCTTCGCATCGGAAAGATTGCCGAGACTCTGTCTCTAAAGGACGGATCCGAAGCAAAGATACCCATGCCGGGGACATTGGCAAATCTTTTGACTCCGGGGCAGACTGTGCTCTTGGACGACGGAAAGCTTAGTGCCAAGGTGATACGGGTGGAGAGGCATATGGACGATCCTGCCAAGCCGCGTTATGATGCCGTGGTACATATCCTTCGCGGCGGCGTCCTGGGCGGATACAAGAGTCTCAAGATCGAAGGTATGGATACTGACCTTCCCACTCTCACCCCCAGAGACCAGGCCAATCTCTCCGCTGCAGCCGACTTTGGAGTCAATACCGTGATGCTTCCCTTTGTGCGGACTGCCGGCGATATCAGAGCTCTCAAAAAAGGGGCAGGCGACAAGTTCCGCATCTTTGCAAAGATAGAGAATATGCTGGGTGTGGAGCATGTGGATGATATCATAGCGGAGCTTGATCACGATAGAGATATGCTGGTCATCGCCAGGGGAGATCTTGGTAATGCCATGCCGCTGTGGGAGCTTCCAAAGATTCAAAAGCAGCTCGAAGAAGCCTGCAAAAAAGCCGGTATGCCATACATGATAGTGACGGAGCTTTTAGCTTCCATGGTAAAAAACCCCGTCCCCACAAGGGCCGAGGTTTCAGATGTCTACCACTCCATTTTAAACGGTGCTTCTGCCATCATGGTCACCAACGAGACCGCGGTGGGAAAATATCCGGTAGAAGTGATCAAATACATGAAACGTATTTCAGAAACAATTTAAAAGAGACAGGGCTTCAAGTGACCCTGCCTCTTTTCTTTTATAACATATGTGCTC
>CAMODS010000104.1 GCA_946611525.1 uncultured Lachnospiraceae bacterium
ATTTCAAAGCTTACCGATAAGATATTAAATGGCATAAAGGGCGAAAAGATCTATCGCGGTATTCTTATGGAGTGAAAAATTAAATGAGTAAAACAGATATGGCGTACAGGGACGATCATGAATACTTAGAGGATGTTTTTTTGCATTTGGACCTTTACCTTGAAGGCAGGGATGATGCGGCAGCATCCAGAGAGAGGATCATTCTTGACCGGTTGGAAATGAATCGTGAGATGGCTGTACTCCCCCGGATCGAGCAGATACTTACATCTGTTCCGGATACGAGGGTGCATGGCTTTTTGCGTCGTTTTCTGGCAATGATCACAAGAAGAAAGATCAGCAGGTCTTATAATATCAGGGCACAGGAGTTCTTTGCCGGGACAGGGGACGGATTCGGGGATGCGGTAAATACCGGCGACGGAGGATCTTTCGCTCCTTCCCTGGCAGGGTATATGGATCTGCTCTGGCGTGACGAAGGGGAAACAGAAACCGGGCGCTACAGCGATTATCTCTATATCAGGGAGCTTTTGGAGCTGCTCTTTCCGGAAATGTGCGGGGAGGATGATATCTTAAATGCTCCGGTGAAGACGGATATCCGTCTGGTGGATTTTCTGACCGGGGATGACGCATATATTCCGCCTGACATCAAAAGGATCTTTCCCGAAAATACCATGACACCCCTGTTTATGGATGATATCTTAGCTGCGGAAAGGAAGGCCATCGAGTCCGACAAAAGCCGCATGCTCTTATGGGGCCAAGGGGGCGGAGGAAAAAAGACAAGCATCAGTGTTGCATGTGAGCAGTCAGAAAGGGTTTTGATCCTGTGCGATGTTTCCGGGCAGCCGGATGAAGAGACTCTTAAAAAGACGCTTTACTATGCAGAGCGTGAGTGTTTTATGTATCGCGGCGTGCTGGCGGTAGAGGGTATTGAAAAGCGCTATGACGTGAAGTATTTTGCCTCTGTATTCAAGGATACGGCCGGGGCGTTGATCCCCAATGTATTCTTTTTGATGGATACGGAGGAGGAACCACGTATGGAGGAGGTTAAGTCTGTCCACGTGGGAGAGTACGACGAGGGACAGCGCAAGGAGATATGGGAGGCGATCATGGGGGAGCTTCCCGACAGTGTGGAGATCGACAAGGATCTGGATATGGGAGCCCTTACCGCCACCTTTGTACTACCCCCCGGAAGTATGATAAGCGCCCTTGAGGAGGCTGTGGATCAGGGAGACGGCAGGATCGTCACAAAGAAGAATCTGTACAGTGCATGCTATGATCAGATGGACAGGACACTTTCTGACAAGGCGACCCGTATCAATACGGGCCAGACCTGGGAGGATCTTAAGCTGGGACCCACCGAGACCTCACAGCTTCGTGATATTATTTTAAGTGTTAAAAACCGACACAAGGTTTTGTATGAGTGGAACTTCAAAAAGGTCCTGCCCTACGGAGCAGGGATATCTGTCCTGTTTTCCGGTTCTCCCGGTACCGGAAAGACCATGGCCGCGGGGGTTATTGCAAATGAGCTGGGGATGGAGATCTACAAGATCGACCTTTCAAGGATAATTGATAAGTATGTGGGCGAGACGGAAAAAAACATCAAGGCCATATTTGAAGATGCGAAAAAGATGTCCTGCATACTGTTTTTTGATGAAGCGGATTCCATTTTTAATAAACGCATGGATGTTTCCGGCGCCAATGAGAGATTTGCCAATATAGAATCCTCCCTGCTGCTCCAGTGCGTGGAGGAATACAATGGGATATCCATTTTGGCCACCAACGATACGGGACGTATCGACAAGGCCTTTATGAGACGATTCAAGTATCACGTGGTCTTTAACGAACCGGACGAGGAGACCAGGCTTTTGATCTGGAAGGGAGTATTTCCTAAGGAGGCTGTTCTCGCAAAGGATGTGGATTTTGAGACCCTTGCCAGGATCTTCAATATTTCCGGGGCAATGATAAAAAACATCGCCGTGGCGGCGGCTTATCTTGCTGCCAAAAAGGGAAAGATCGGCATGGATGACATTATCCTGGCGGCTTACCGCGAGGTGCAAAAGAGCAAGATCACGCCGGGGGCAGATGCAGAGTACTTATTTCAGACTGTTGTGGGCGGCAGTGAGCTTTCATGGTAAAAAGCTGTCACGAAATATGCTATTTTGATAGTTTTTTTGAGTAAGAGGGGTAAGATCTTATGGCAAAAGAGGTTCTGAAGATCCAAACAGATAAAAATAAGATCAATGATGATGTGAAAAAAGCCGCAAGCACATGGATGCGTATGAGCACCCTAAGGGGCGCGGACAGAAAAGGCGGATTCGTAGACGAGGCGGCCACCAACCGTATGATCGTTGATATGATCCAAACTTACTGGGATTCCATCATCGGCTGGTGTAATCTGCCCCGGGAGGATCGTGATGATTCCTTGGAGGTAATGGGCTTCATGCACGCTATCGTGGATGAACAAAAGCTGGCCGACCAGGAAAGCGATGAGGAGCTTACGGCTGCCATCAGCGAAAAAGTCAAAAAGATTGGCGGAAGCAATTCGGCTTTGGAAGCAAATGAAATAGAATCAAAAACCGAGCTTTCCGCAGAACAGAAATCCGGTCTGCGGGAGGTGGCCAAGTGGCTGTATCGTAATGCGCTGCGTGGCGGTAATTTTGACTGGATGAAAAATATCGTCCATTGGGCAAACGGAGATCTGACACGTAACACTTCCTTTGACCGTCGTGCTTATGTGCAGCAGATCATGGAGAAGTCAGACCAGGAAAAGCTCCTTATCTATTATCTCATTGCAAACAGGAAGACAAACGGTGCCAAGGTGCTTCCTGAGGATGTGGAGGAATCACAGAAATACGTACCTGATCTTGATGCGATAAAAAACCGTCTGATAGCCACCCGTTTCAAGTTCTGGAAGAGGTTTTTGGGAAGTGAGATCTATTGGGAGAAGCTGGGTACGGCAGCGCAGCTTGCAACCGAAAACAGGATGATACTCATCGGATACCTGTCAAATCCCCAGGTGGATACGGAGAAAACAGCCGAAACGGAAGCAAAGGCTGAAATGGATGAGGAGAACCGGGAAATAGAAAAGGATGTAAGCTCCGGCGATATGGATACGGATATGGAGAAGATCTCACCCACACAGGAAAAGGAAATGGAAAAAGAAAAAGAAGAAGGGCCGGAAGGTGATTCTTCAAATGACGAAAAAGGCCCTTCACTGGATTTTGAAAAGATCCGGGAAGCCGGAGAACAGAGAAATGCGGCTCTCAAGGAGTTTCACGAGCAGCTTAAGGTATACAAAGAGCTCATTACCAAACAGGATGATCTTGCCGAGGGGACAGAGGAATACGAAAAAAATGAGGAAGCCATACGGACGCAGGGAACTGCGATCCAGGAGAACCTGGCTGTCCTTCTTGAGGCTAACAGTAAGCTTCCGAAACCGGAGGAGCTGGAAAAGGCCATTGATGAAAGTGTAGCTTCGGTAAGCAGGAATAAGGGAAACAACATAGCGCGGCTGGACAGAGGCGAAAACAAGCTGGCGGCTAAATCCGCCCTGGCCTCTACCATAGTAAAGGGAGTCGGAGGCAGCGGTCTCGGAGCTCTCACTAACCTGACCAAGTTTGTACAGATCAACTTATCCGGAGTCGCCACCATCAATTTCCTTAGCGGCGGTCTGGGAGCGCTCGGCGGCGTGGCCAATCTCCTTAACATAGTCGGGCTGGTTTGCGACCTGATAGATACACAGGATGTTATCATGACGGAAGCTGCGCAAAAAGAGCGTAAGTGGCAGATTGCCGCCGTGACCATGAATACGGCACAGTCCATATCCCTTTTTTCCGTCAGGATATTAAATGGCGTTAAGAATGCAGAGAAGACCTTAAAGATCGCAAGTGATGCGACCAAGAGCTCTCTTAATTTTGCCACCCAGATGATCGGCGGCGTCGGAATGGTAACGGAAGCCGCCAGCTTCGGATATGCCTATAACCGGCTTAAGAACAGTAAAGCGGAAGCGGAAAAACTAAACAGCGCCAAACGGGAAAAGGAATTGCGGCGTCTTACCCAGGGAGGTCCTCTTTCTGAAAATGACCGCCGTGCAGATGTCCTTGATAATATCCTGACAAGAAAAAATGAATCAAAACGGCGGACTGCCATGATAGATATGGTGGGCAGCGCCATTTCCTTTGCGGGTAATACTATACAGGTCTTAGGACCCGCATCTATTTTCGGTATGGTTGTAAGCCTTATAGGAACCGGCGTAAAGGTGATCGGCACCCTGTGGAATCTTGTGGAGACCATAAAAAGCAAGTCTAAGGTGGTCAACGAATTCTTTGGTATCGACGAGCTGTATGAAAAGGTCAAACCGAAGCTGCCTGCTCCCACCATGAAGGCCAGTAAATTCGAAAAAAAGGTTAAGGACGAACTCAGGCATATGGTGCTTGCGAAGCTGAATCTTTTTTCGGTAGATCAGGGATACTATTTTGCCATACGAAAGATGGCGGAGCTTTTGTATTATAAGGCTTTCTTTAAGGAGGATAGGACCACACCCCTCCAAAGAAAGGATATCGATGACCCGAAGTACGATTATGTCAGGAAGGAATACATCCCGAGGATCGAGTCTCTCGGCCTGCAGCCCAGATATCCTAATGCGGAAGAGGCAAAGGACTACGAGCCTCCGATCACTATTGAGATGCTGATGGTTAAATTAAAGTAGGAAGGATGAAGAATGAAGGATAAGTATCTGAGGGAAAGAGAACTTTTAAAGCTTCTTTACAGGGATATGGAAGAGGTGGAGCTTGAGCCGGGGTATTTCGAGGACGCCGTGCCCGGGTCTCATACCGATATGATCCGCACCTTCCATGAATACTACGGAGAAGCCGAAGAGGGCGTGTATGGAGAATATTATTTTATGCCCTCGGCTCCTGATGAGGAGGCCTACTATTTCACGGCAGCCCTTACTCTGGTGGATGAGATAAAAGAGGAGTGTATCCCGGACCTGGCTGAAGCGCTCTCAAAGCTCAGCTTTTATATGCCTGTCGGCACCTTCTGTCTTAATAAAACGGGTCAGATCGTAGTATACAAGGTTTCTGAGATAATAGCAGCCGATCTGGACAAGGAGGCGGCGGTAGATCTTATGAACCGCACTGCCACCCATGCCATTGCCGTTCCGGAGAGATATGTGATCGTATTGCGGCAGCTGGCTACGGGCAATCTTTCGCTGGAGCAGTTTTTGATGCTGTTTTAGCACACACAGACAGTCTGCATAAAGAGGGAGGACGGGGTGTCAGCGCACTGGTGTCTGTCATATATTACTGCAATCAGATAGATGAATATAGAGATAATGCATTTGCCCTGGCCAGATCCCTGTCGGATACCATGATCGTTCTGACCATAAAGGATCAACC
>CAMODS010000105.1 GCA_946611525.1 uncultured Lachnospiraceae bacterium
TGCTCTATAATGAGCTTTGGACCACAGGCATAACCCAGCCTCCAGCCCGTCATGGCAAAGGCTTTTGAAAAACCGTTGATATAAACGGTGCGCTCCTTCATCCCATCAAAAGAAGCTATGGACACATGTCCTGCCTCGCCGTAGGTAAGCTCTGCATATATCTCATCTGTCATGACAAAAAGATCATGCTCGATCACCACATCCACGATCTCAGCCAAATTGTCCCTGTCCATAATGGCGCCGGTGGGATTGTTGGGGAAGGGTAAAATAAGGATCTTTGTCTTGTCGGTAATGTGCTCCAAAAGTTCCTCTTTTGTAAGACGAAATTCATTTTCTGCCTTTAACGGAATGGGCACCGGCACTCCCTTTGCCAGAATGGTGCAGGGCTTGTAGGATACATAGGAAGGCTCGGGGATCAAAACCTCATCCCCGGGATCAAGCATGGCACGAAGCCCCGCATCGATAGCCTCGGAACCTCCCACGGTAACAAAAATTTCCGAATAGGGATCATAGGACAGATCGTACTTGCGATTCAGATAATATGAAATCTCCTCCTTTAATTCCTTAAGACCGGAATTGGAGGTATAAAAGGTACGCCCCTGCTCCAGCGAATAGATGGCTTCATCCCTCACCCTCCAGGGGGTGTCAAAATCAGGCTCACCCACTCCAAGGGAGATGGCGTCGGGCATCTCGCTTACCACATCAAAAAATTTTCTGATGCCGGAAGGCTCTATCCCTACTATTGTTTTTGACAGGGGATCTCTCATAGCGACACCTTCATCCTTTCGTCAGTAGGCTCATCCACCATGATGGTCCCATAGTCCTTGTATTTTTTGAGGATGAAATTGGTCTTGGTGGAAAGCACAGACTCTAAAGTAGAAAGCTTGTTGGAAACAAACTCGGCCACCTCTCTTAGGGTCTTTCCCTCTAAAATGACCATGAAATCAAAACCTCCGGAGATCAGATATACGGAACGTACCTCCGGATAGTTGTATATACGTGAAGCAACCTTGTCAAAGCCCATGCCTCTCTGTGGGGTCACCCTCACCTCGATCATGGCCATGACCTTTTCAATACCGGCCTTGTCCCAGTTGATAAGGGAATTGTAGCCACAGATGATGTGCTCGGACTCCATGGCTGAAAGCTCATTTAGGATCGCCGCCTCGTCAGTCTCAAGCATCACAGCCAGATCCTTCAGATCGATCCTGGAATTCTTTTCAATGTAGTGTAAAATCTTTTCCCTCATTTATATTCTCCTTCTATGTAGATCCTCTTGGTGATAAAAACCGTCTGGTACCACCGGTTATTATAACCCTATCGTTGCTGTCTGTCACCTCCCCGATGACAAAAGCCTCCCTGCCCTGTAAAATAAATGCCTCCCGTAAGGCTTCGGGATCATCACATGCCATCAAAAGACAGCCTTTGGAATCTATCTTGTAGGGATCCACATCCAGCACCTCGCAGATCTCCACCGTCTCCTGTCTGATGGGAATGCGGCCCAAGTATACATCTACACCTGCCCCGGCTGCTGCTGCCATATCCCACAGTGCCCGATATATCCCACCGTCTCCAACTTCGCAAAATGAGGCGACCATGGATCTTACGGCCACCTCAATATCATTTTTAACTGATATAAATTGTAAAAAAGATCCGGCCCTGCCCAACAAAGTATCGGGCAGAGTCTCTTTAAGTTTTTTTTCATTGGACCTTAAAAGCTCCACCGTTCCGGAGAGTGCCACCTCGCCGGTCATCACAAGGCTCATGCCCGGACGGGCTTTTCCCGAAACCTCCACCGCAAAGCTTTTCTTACTCATCCTCATCTGAGATCTCTTCGTCCTCTGTATCAGCGGAAGTTTCGCTTTCCTCGCTGCTCTTTTCTACCGTTTCGGTAGTTTCCTTTTTCTTTTTATCATCAGACTTATTCTCAGTCTTTTTATCCTGATCAGTCTCTGCCGCAGCGCCGGCCCACTTTGCCGCAGCCGCGTTGATGGTGTCCGTATCCTGGGTGGCTATGGCCTCATTCATGGCAGCCACTGCCTTGGCATTATCGGACTGTGTTCCCACCACATAGGTGTTGTTGGTGACACGGTACTTGGAATTATTATACACATCACGGCTTACTTCCTTGCCGTTTTCCTTAACTATCTTCCAAAGACGTGCCGTATAACCCGTATGAGCCGAGCCGGAAGTCTTTGTGATAGTGCCCACCGGAAGCTCTGATGATGCTGAGTATGTGCTGATGGGATCGATCTGCTCTATGACCTCACTCTCAAACTCCACGGTGCGATTAGGATCCCTGGTCTCCTTACCATACACTGTAAAGTAGATCTTGCCACCTGAAGTGTAGCCGTCGATATATACGGGATACTCCTGATTGTTTCTAAAAACAAAGTCCTTGGAGTCTCCGGCGATGGCCGCATCCATGGATGGCTGCACATAGGAAACTATCATGGAATGGCATGAGCGTGTGACTATCTCAAGCTCTGCCCTCATAACTGCATTATAAAGGGTGGAAGACACCTGACAGATACCACCGCCATAGGTCTCCACGGTAGCACCGTTCTCATATGAGGGTGCAGGCTGGTAACCGTTTTCGGCAGTCATGGGGTTGAGATGCTTTGCAACGGAAAACTCCTCACCCGGATAAAGGACCGATCCGTTTATCAGTCTGGTGCCGTTTGAAACGTTGTTGGCCCTGGCTGCTGATGAGCTTGAAAAATCTGTGTTGTAGGTGCCCAGCACATCCTTGACCTGCTCTAAGTCTTCTTTTTTGCCCTGGGGTTCATCCACCTCTGTAACCAGATCTATGGTGGCGTCACCGCCCTTCCAGGAATCACTGATATAGTCTGCGATGGCCACTGCTGACTCATCGATCTTTACCTCCACGCCGTTCTGGCCGTCGGTAATGATAAACTGACCGTTCTCACGCTTTAACCCGTAGTTTTTGGCCTTGGTGTCAAGCTCCTCGCTTTTGCTCTCCAAAAGCTCGCTGACCTGACCCACATCTGCCGTAAGTGTAAGTGAAAAGTCCTTGGTGGCTCCTCCCGCAAGCTCACTTGAAGCCACGAATCTTTCTATCAGGTTTCCCTCTCTGCCGTAGCTTACAGCCTTTTTTACCACGTCATCACTCTTGGGCCTGATGCCAAGCTCACTGCTTGTGACCTCTACAGACTTGTCACCTGCCTTAAGTGTAAAAGTGGTACCTGAATACTGTGATAAAATGTCATCTAAGACCGCATCCGCCTCAGCCTCTGTCATGCCGGAAACATCATGTCCGTCTATGGTGATGCCCTTGGGAATGACCATAGCCTCCTTGGCGTCTGATCTGATATGTCCAAATACTAAAAGTGATGCAACCACACCGGCTGCCGCGAAAAAGAACAACCTGTTAAACTTCATTTTAACCCCTTTTCATTCCTGTTTTGATCATCCATAAGAATATACCACAGAAAATTCAAAAAAATAAGCCCATTTTATCACGAAGATTTCGGAAAAAGGGGCTTTCATTTTGTTTCATTTTGACCAAGCAGATCATCCAGATAAAAAAGGATCTTGCTCTCCAAAAGCAGGTGCCGGCCAAGTACCGTCTGCTTTAGTTCTTCTATTTCTTCCCGCTTATCCAGAGCCAGACAGCAGTCGCCCAAAAGCTCGTAGTTTGCGCTCACATCAGTGCCAATGTCAATGCCAAAACGAAGCACCTTTTGGGCTGACTCATAGTCCTTTCGCTCCATAAGTGCCTTGGCATAATCCACCAAAAGGACCGTAAGCTCATTGTAATCCTCCTCCATGGCGGAAAGCACCTCCAGATTATCCGTGCCGTAGGCCAGCTTCACTTCCGTATTGGTCATGCCGGTAATATTTATAAGACGCTTTTGGGAAAGCTTTGCAATGGAATCCTCCAGCACCGCCATCTCATCATCCGGGTATTTCCCAATTGGAAAATCCTCCATAGGAACATGTATGTATTCCAGCTCGCTAAGGTCTTTTTTGGGCACATGCTTTGCTTTTTCTTCCCTTGCCCAAAACTCCTCCTCGGTATCTTTTTGCTTTTTATTGAGATAGGCGTAGCGCAGGGAAAGTGCTATGACAAATGCTATGAAAAATGTCAAAAAAGGAAATGCCATCTTCTCCTCCTATCGGGACATGTATTCTTCCTTGATACCCATCAATGTGCCATTTGTAAACTCAGCCCAGCTGTACTGGCTCATATACTCGCCGTTGTACATCCTTATGGCCCTCTCCGAGCCGGAGAGCATATCGAAATAATCACAGTCAATCATATCAGGTATGATACCCATCCTGCCATGCTGGCGCACCAAAACATCCGCTACACCCTTGGCCTCTAAGGTGGCTATCATGTCAGCCCTTAAGTTCTTAAGATAAGAGGTGTGTTCTGCTGTATCCCCCTCCCACAGGGCAGTCTGTATTTCATGGATGTCCGCCATGGTTCCGTTTTTATCAATAAGATAAGCAAAAAGCTCCCTGGTCTTATTGTATTTGGATGTCACGGGAATGCCGTCTATGTAAACCTCAAACGTTCCAAAGGTTCTGGCATGGATGCGCTTACCCTCCACCATGACCGGAAAACTAAGGTTGCCTATCTCATTGGTCACGATATCACGGTAGGCATCGGCCACACGAAATCCTCTTATCATGACGCCCTCGTCCACGTTTTTAATGGCTTCAATGTACTCAGCCAGATCTTTTTTTTCATCATTTATCAAAATGATCTTCATGTATCCATATCCCCCGTCAAGCCTCCGGGGCTGTCCCCCGGACTACAGCTCTGCTATGGTAACTCCGGCGTCTCCCTCACCGAACTCACCCAGCCGAAATGAGCTGACCAGCTTGTTTCGTCTAAGACTGTCATGCACCGCGTTTCTAAGCGCTCCGGTGCCCTTGCCATGTACTATCCGCACCTGTGTCAGATGGGACAGGCATGCATCGTCAATATATTTTTCCAGCTTCATGACCGCCTCATCCACAGTCATGCCAATAAGCATAAGCTCCGGAGAGATGCTTGCAGCCTTGGAAAAGGCTCCGGACCCCCGGGCCACCATGCCCTTGTTTTTCTTCTTTGAAGCGCCCTCTTCCGGGATAAGCTCCAGATCGGAAAGCTTTACCTTTGAGTGCATGATGCCCATCTGGACATCCACCTCATTTTTTGCATCCGGAAGTGTATGGACGGTGCCCGTAAGTCCCATGGATACCACTCGCACCATATCTCCCACGTGAAGCTCCGATGCCTTAGGCGCCACATGTTTCTTTTTGGACACGCTCTCCACCGACTTTTCCGTGGTATAAGAAAGCTTTTTACCCAGCTTTTGCCTCTCCTGCTCCATCTTTGAGATGTCCGGATTTGCATCGCCGTATTT
>CAMODS010000106.1 GCA_946611525.1 uncultured Lachnospiraceae bacterium
CGTGGAGACGGACATTATGCGGCTGTGATGAAGGCTATGGATCTTCTTCAGAAGTATGGTATCGTATACGGTACATCGATCTGCTACACCAGGGACAATATCGAAGCCGTTACCAGCGACGAGTTCCTCAGATTTATTTCGAAAAAGGGTGCACGCTTCGGGTTCTATTTCCACTATATGCCCGTTGGAAACAATGCAGTACCCGAGCTTATGCCTACAGTAGCTCAGCGTAAAAAGATGGTCGAGACCATAAGACGGGTACGTGGCAAGGACTGCGATATAGAGTTTTATCCCATGGACTTCCAGAACGACGGTGAGTTTGTGGGTGGCTGCATAGCCGGAGGACGTAACTACTTCCACATCAACTCAAACGGTGATGCTGAGCCCTGCGTATTTATCCATTACTCAAATGCAAACATAAAGGACAGCACCATCCTTGAAATATTAAAGAGCCCTCTGTTTATGGAGTATCACAAGGGACAGCCTTTCAACCGCAACCATCTGCGTCCCTGCCCCATGCTTGAGAATCCCCAGTACCTCAGGGAGATGGTGGAACGTTCCGGCGCACATCAGACCAACCTGGAGTCACCCGAGAGTGCAGATCATCTCTGTGCAAAGTGCGATGATTACGCAAAGGAGTGGGCGCCCGTGGCTGAGGATATGTGGGCACACATGAAGCACCCCAAGAAAAAATATGAGGGCTACAGTCGTGAGCATATGCTTCATCCCGAGCTGGCTGCTTTTGAGACTCTTGAGGAGCATGGCATAAAGGAGGAGGAACCTAAAAAAGATGATGTAACCTCCGGACACGAGAAGCACGGCAAAAAGGCATCAAAGACAGCGTAAAGTATTTCGTTGAAGACATAACAATAGAGTAATTCTTGGCTCAGTTCAATGTCATTTTAAGCGTAGCGAAGAATCTTTCCCAGACAGTCGGAAAACCGGCTGTCTGTTTTTTGTGGTCTTTTAGGACTGTTTGTATTAAAATGTTGTTAGGATTTTTGATGCGTCTTTAACATTGGGAGGGTTGGTATGGCTGCTACTTCAAAAGAGAGACTGGGATATATTTCGGCGTGGGCATATGCACTTGGATGTGCTGTGGGCTGGGGATCATTTATGAATCCCACAAATCTTTTTTTACCCAATGCAGGTCCATTGGGTTCACTCATAGGCATAGTACTGGCCACCGCCATGATGATACTGATCGGAACCAGTATTTCCTATATGGCAAAAAAGTATCCGGCGTATTCAGGCATTCATGTATACGTGGGAAATGTGATGGGCGCGGACCACGGTTTTTTGTCAGCCTGGGCCATGCTTTTGGCTTATCTGTCTATCATGTGGGCCAATGCCACAGCCATTATGCTCCTGATCAGATTTATAATGGGAGATGTGCTGCAGTTTGGTTTCTATTATCAGGTGGCGGGCTATGACGTGTATTTCGGTGAGATACTCATCACAATGGCGGCCATAGGTCTGGCGGGGGTGCTGGCCATATTCGGGCGTACGGTCGTACGTATCATCCACGCAGTTTTTGCCATACTTCAGGTTCTTTTGGTGGTGATCATTTTTGTGGGGATATTGATGTACGGCCACGCTTCGGCACCTGGTACCTTTGGCTTTGCCAAGACTCTGGTTTCTGACGGTGCAGAGATCTTCAATATCACTATGCTGGCACCCTGGATGTTTGTGGGTTTTGAAGCGGTCACATATATGATAGGCTCCGGCGGTAGGCAGGCAAAGGGTATCGACAAAGTGATTGCTGTGGCTGTGGTATGCGGAATGCTGGCTTATGCACTTCCCATGCTGATCCCTGTTTTGGCGCTTCCTTCGGGTTATTCTGATTGGACATCATACCTTGCTGATGCTAAGGGTGCAGAGGGACTTTTTGGACTCCCTGTTTTTTACAGCGTATTTGAGACCCTTGGAATAGGAGGTCTCAATATTCTGGTGCTTGCCATCATATGTGCCATATTTACCAGCTTATTCGGACTTTTCAGAGTGTCGAGCCGGCTGGTGGCTCAGATGTCTGATGAGGGCCTTTTACCCGGAGTATTTACTAAAAAGAACATAAATGACGAGCCCTATGCAGCCATGCTTTTAGTAATGGCGGTTTCTTTGATAGTGCCGTTTTTTGGACGTACTGCCATAGGCTGGATAGTGGACGTTACCACCATAAGTGCCACCATAGTCTATGTGTATTCCTCGTGCTGCTGCTTTTATCTGTCAAAAAGAGATAAGCAGGGTAGCGCGGGTGTCCGGCTTATTTCCATAGTGGGAGCGGTATTTTCAATCGTTTCATTCTTATTCCTTCTGATCCCCAACATTTTTTCCGAAAGTAAGCTTGCTACAGAGTCTTACTTCATACTTATGGTTTGGAGCGTTGTAGGGTTGGTATACTACTATATTATATTCAGACGTGATAAAAAGGATGTCTATGGAAAGTCTACAGTGATGTGGATAGTTATGCTGTTTTTGATGTTTTTCTCTACCATAATGTGGGTGAGACAGCTGTTGGAGGAAAAGCTTGCAGTGATGATGCAGCATGATCTAAGCCTTCATCGGTTTTTAAACCGCAATTCATTTATCGAGATGTCGGTGGTGGTGATATCGCTGGTCATTATGCTGTCACTTTTTGACACCCTTCTTAAAAGGGAGAGAGAGAAGGAGAAAAAGGTAATTGAGTCTGAGGCAAAAAGTGCGGCCAAGACTACTTTTTTATCCAACATGTCCCATGACATACGTACTCCCATGAACGCCATCCTCGGCTTTACCGATCTGGCTTTAGACCAGGATGACCCTGAGGTGATGAAGGAGTACTTAAGCAAGATAAAGACCTCAGGCAATCATCTTTTAGCACTGATAAATGACGTTTTGGAGATGAGCAGGATAGAAAGCGGAAAGATTACCATGCATGCCGCACCCATGAATATCACCGGTGTCTTTTCCGACCTTGACTCAATACTCCATGAACCTGCAGAGGCAAAACATCACCGGTTTACAGTGGATACTTCAGGTGTGATAGATCAGAATGTTATCTGTGACAAGCTACGACTCAACCAGGTGCTTTTCAATCTGAGCTCCAATGCAATAAAGTATACTCCCGATGGGGGAGAGATCACGGTTTCCATCAGACAGACCGGACTAATAAAGGACAAGGTCGCATCCTATCAGATCAGCGTAAAAGACAATGGTATCGGTATGACACAGGAGTTTGCTTCAAGGGTTTTTGAGGCCTTTGAACGAGACAAGGACGCTGAGATGCGGGGCATCCAGGGCACGGGCCTTGGCATGGCCATCACAAAGAGGATAGTGGAGCTTATGGGTGGCCAGATCACCGTGAGATCCGAGCCGGGTAAGGGCTCCGAGTTTATTGTGGATGTTTCTCTGGATATCTGCAGTATAGAGGATGTGAAAAATGCCGAAGGCAGCGAAGTGGATTCGGACACCTTTGTGCTTTCCGGAAAGCGAGTGCTTTTGGTAGATGATATAGAGATCAACCGTGAGATCGCAGTTGCCACCTTAGAGCTCTTTGAACTTGAGGTAGAGGAGGCGGTTGACGGTCAGGATGCTTTGGAAAAGGTGGAGTCCCATGATGGAGGATATTATGATGCCGTGCTCATGGACATCCAGATGCCTGTGATGAATGGTTACGAGTCAGCCCGGGCCATACGTGCCATACCCGATGCCAAAAAGAATTCCGTGCCCATTATCGCCATGACTGCCAATGCCTTTGAGGAGGATGTTAAAAACGCCGAGGAGGCAGGCATGGATGGCCATGTGGCAAAGCCTATAGACAGGGAAAAGCTGGCTGAAGCCTTGTACAGGGTGATGGGTTGATAAAAGGAGGATGCCATGACAAAAAAACTATATGATGAGGATGCTTATCAAAAAAAGTTTTCTGCGAAGGTGATATCATGTGAGAAATATCCTGCCGCCACCGAGGCAGCAGAAACTTTTAAATATGACGTGGTGCTGGATCAGACACTTTTCTTCCCCGAAGAGGGAGGGCAGACTCCCGATAAGGGTGTGCTGGGAGGATACCCCGTGGTGGATGTGCAGATCAAAAACGATGTGATCATCCATACCATATCCGTACCCATAGATGTGGCGGATGATGAGCATATGCCCATGTCACCGGGGGATGAGGTCTCCGGCGAGATCGACTGGCCTCATCGCTTTTCCAATATGCAGCAGCATACCGGAGAACACATTTTTTCCGGGCTGGTCCACAAAAGCTTTGGTTATGATAACGTGGGCTTTCATCTTTCAGACTCCATAGTTACCATGGACTATAACGGCCCCCTGACGGAGGATGATGTCCGTGACCTGGAGTGGGAGACCAACCGCGTGATCATGCAGCAGATCCCCGTAAGCGCATCCTACCCTGATGACGAGACCCTTTCTCATCTGGATTACAGATGCAAAAAGGAGCTGACAGGAGCCATCCGTATAGTGACCATTCCGGGAGTGGATGACTGTGCCTGCTGTGCACCCCATGTGAGAAGTACGGGGGAGGTAGGTATCTTTAAGATCATGGACATCCAGAGTTACAAGGGTGGAGTGCGCCTGTCCATTCTCTGCGGCTTTAGGGCGCTTATGGATTACCGAATAGTACGCCGCCACCTCCGTGACATCTCCCATATCACATCTTCTCCCATGTATGAGACCACCGATGCCGTGGGGCGTATAAAGGACGAGCGCGATGCCGCAAGGTTTGCCCTCGGCAACGCATATCGCCGTATGCTCTCCATCCAGATATCGGGTATCGCAGCCGACGCTCTTTCTCCCATGCTCTTTACAGAAGGCGTGGATTCCTCGTCTGTCCGCAATGCCGTAAACGAAATGGTTTCATCCCATGATGGTTACTGTGGTATTTTTAATGGTAATGATGATGACGGATATTCCTTTATCATAGGAAGCCGCGATCTTGACTGCAATGATATCGCCTGCTTTCTTCGTGAAAAATTCTCTGCCAAGTGCGGCGGCAAGTCCGAAATGATCCAGGGCCACATAGATGCCCGCCGCGCCGTGATCGAGAACTACATCACGTCTTAGATTTCTGCTTTCATTTATTCCCCGGATGCCCTCAGTGAAGTATCAAGAGCAGAGGCAGGAGAGATTAATCCGGCAGTATGTGTCCGAGCGATTTAGCGACGCGCTTAGCGAATCGGAGTCGGAGCCCGAGGCTGTGACCGTCGGATCAGTTAAAGGGAACGTATGTGGACGATGCGAAGCAAATCGTCCATATGCGTTGCCTTTTACTGAGACGCGCGACACGTCCAGCCGAGGAAAAGCGCAGACGACAGATGAGCTTAGCAGCAAAGCGACTAGCGAGTGACACATACTGCCGGATTAATCTC
>CAMODS010000107.1 GCA_946611525.1 uncultured Lachnospiraceae bacterium
GCATACTTTTGGCCGGGATGTACGCCGACTCTCCCACCACCGTTTTTGAGCCTGCACTCTCCAGGGATCACACGGAAAGGATGCTTCGTGGATTTGGCGCCGAGGTGGAGTCAAAACTTAGATTTTCAGCTACCATACAGCCTGAGCCAAAGCTTTCCGGTCAGCGCATAGAGATCCCGGGAGACATATCCTCTGCGGCGTATTTCATCGCTGCGGGACTCATCCATCCCGATGCCGAGATCCTTATCAAAAATGTGGGCGTAAACCCCACCCGTGCCGGCATCATAAAGGTGGCCGCCGAAATGGGGGGAAATATACAACTGGAAAACCGACGCACAGTCTCCGGCGAGGATGTGGCGGACATACTGGTACGCTCATCATCCCTTCACGGAATTGAGATCGGCGGCGCAGCGATCCCAACCCTCATAGATGAGATCCCCATGATCGCTGTCATGGCAGCCTGCGCCACAGGAGAGACCATAATCCGGGACGCAGCAGAGCTAAAGGTAAAGGAGTCCGACCGCATAGCCACAGTCGCAGAAAACCTCTCTGCCATGGGTGCAGACATCACCCCCACTGAGGATGGCATGATCATCCGCGGTCTTTCCAATAAAAAAGGAAGCGCCCCTCTTTTTGGCGCTCCCATAAAAACCTATCTCGATCACCGGATAGCCATGTCCTTTGCCGTAGCCTCCCTCGTAGCAGAGGGGACTACCACCATGGACCACCCCGAATGTGTGGACATCTCCTACCCGGACTTCTACCACACACTCACCACCATCTCCTAAGACTTTGGAGACAGGGGACTATTCATTACAGATCAAAAATCGACATCTGCTCGGACTGCTGCATGTCGCCCAAGAGCCCCAGCTCCTCCATCTTGTCAATGGCGGTCTGGGTTACCTTGCCACGTTTTTTTAGATCGTCCTTTGATGAAAACGGACGCTGTCTTGCTGCAAGCATCAGGGTCTCAGCTGCGGAATCTCCCATGGATGCCAGGGTATTAAAGGGAGGCAAAAGCTTTCCGTCTATGATCTTGAAATACCTGGCATCGGACTTGTACAGATCCATGGGCAAAAACTCAAAGCCCCTGGCATACATCTCCTGCACCAGCCTCAGGTCACGCTGGAGGTCCTTATCCGTTGCGGTAATATCTTTGTTTTGCTTTTTAAGCTCCGCTATCTGCTCATCCATCTCATGAAGATAATGCTCACAGGTCACCTGGCCCTGACACATCTTTTCGTAGTCAAAGGCTGTGGCACGGATGGAGAAAAATGAAGCATAGTATATGAGGGGCTTGTAGATCTTAAACCACGCAACCCTCCACGCCATCATCACATAGGCTGCGGCATGGGCCTTGGGGAACATATACTTTATCTTTTCACAGGACCAGACATACCAGTCCGGCACTCCGTGGGAAAGCATATCCTCCTTCCAGGCAGGCCATTTTTCAACGCCGCCCTTTGCCACCTTGCCTTTTCTTACCGCCTCCATGATGTTGAAGCTTTCGGCGGGATCCAGACCCATATTTATAAGATAGGTCATGATATCGTCACGGGTACAGATGGCTGTGGAAATGGTAGCCTTGCCCTCCTCGATAAGTGTCTGTGCATTGCCCAGCCACACATCGGTACCGTGGGCCAGACCTGCAATACGCACCAGATCGATAAAGGCCTTTGGCTTTGCATCACGCAGCATCCCCATGGCAAAGTCAGTACCAAACTCGGGGATACCCAGAGTCCCCATCTCACAGTTCCAGAGGTCCTCCGGCTCCACTCCAAGGGCAGAGGTGTCCTGAAACAGAGACATGACCTTTTTGTCATCCAAGGGGATGGTGGTAGCATCAATGGGCTCACCCATTTCGCGGCTCATGTCCTCTAAGGATTTTATCATGGTGGGATCTGCGTGTCCCAAAATATCAAGCTTTAAAAGGTTGGCATCAATGGAGTGATACTCGTAGTGGGTAGTGATGATGTCACCGTTTTTTTCCATGTCATTGGCAGGGTGCTGTAAGGGGGTAAAGGAATATATGTCCTCGCCCATGGGCAGCACCACTACTCCGCCGGGATGCTGGCCGGTGGTACGATGGATCCCGGTACAGCCCGGCACTATACGGTCGATCTCGCAGTTGCGCTTTGAGATGTTTTCACGCTCAAAATATCTCTTTACAAAACCAAAGGCTGTCTTGTCCTGCACAGTACCTACGGTACCGGCCTTAAAGGTCTGGCCGTTTCCGAAGATAACCTCGCAATACCTGTGGGCCTTGGTCTGGTAATCGCCGGAGAAGTTAAGATCGATATCCGGCTCCTTGTCGCCCTTGAAGCCCAAAAAGGTCTCAAAGGGAATGTCAAAACCGTCCTTTTTAAGCTTGCTGCCGCAGTTGGGGCAGACAGCATCGGGCATGTCACAGCCTGCACTTCCGGCAAAGGACTTCGGGATCTCGGAATCAAAATCCACATAGTGACAGCTGGGACAGATATAGTGGGGAGGAAGGGGATTTACCTCCGTGATACCTGCCATGGTGGCAGCAAAGGAGGATCCTACGGAGCCGCGGCTTCCCACCAGATAACCGTCCTCATTGGACTTCCACACCAGCTTTTGGGCTATGATGTACATCACGGCATAGCCGTTTGAGATGATGGAATGAAGCTCACGTTCAAGCCTCTCCTCCACCACGGGAGGAAGGGGATCGCCGTACACCTCATGTGCCTTGTTGTAACAGATCTTTCTTAAGGTCTCGTCAGAGTTTTCAATGACAGGCGGTGCCTTGTCGGGACGGGTGGGCTTTATCACATCACACATGTCAGCTATCATGTTGGAGTTTTTGATGACCACCTCCTCGGCAGTCTCCTCTCCCAGATACGCAAAGTCCAAAAGCATCTCATCCGTCGTCCTAAAGTACTCGGGCTCATTCCAGTCGGGATCCTGCATCTTTAGGTCGGACTGGATGATCTGACGGTACAAACCGTCTTTAGGATCCAAAAAATGAACATCGGCAGTGGCCACAACAGGCTTATCCAGCTCTTTTCCCAGGGATACTATCCTTTTTGTTATATCCCTCAGATCCTCCACAGTATCAATGGCATACTTCCTGTCTCCCAAAAGATGCGAATTTATGGCATCGGGAGTGATCTCAAAAAAGTCATAAAACTTTGCGATACGGATGATCTCCTCATCGCTTTTACCAAGCTTTATGGCATCATAAAGCTCGCCCTCACTTCCGGCGGAACCGATAAGCAGTCCCTCCCTCCACTTTTCAAGAAGGGACTTTGGCAGCTTTGGTATACAGATACCCCGTCTGTTTTTGGGGCTAAGGTAATTAAGATGAGCCTCGGAAACCAGGCGGTACATATTGACCTTGCCCAGATCATTTTTTGCAATGATGGTACAGTTGGAAGGACGGGCTGCACGGATTCGCTCCGCATTCATGACTCCGGCTTCATTAAGCTCGATCAGGGTATTTATGCCACGGTCCTTTAACATGTCGTGGAATTTTAAAAATATCTTTGCCGTAACCTCCGCATCATCCACTGCCCTGTGGTGGTGCTCGTTTACCAGATCCAGGGCCTTTGCCACGGGATCGAGACCGAACTTTTTAAGCTTTGGAAGCAAAAATCTGGCCATGGGCATGGTGTCCATGTAGGTAAACTTCCAGTTCTCCGAAAGCCTCTCACAGTTGGAATAGATCACGCCCGTATCAAAGTCAGCATTGTGGGCAACCATTATCGCGCCCCTGCAAAACTCGTGAAATTTGGGAAGCAGGGTCTCGATGGACTCAGCATCACGGACCATATTATCCGTAATGGATGTAAGCTCCGTGATCTCAAAGGGAATGGGGACGCCCGGATTAACAAACTCTGAAAAACGATCAACTATCTTCCCGCCATTTACGCGGACGGCACCGATCTCTATGATACGGCATTTTCTCTCATTCAGCCCGGTGGTCTCAAGGTCAAATACCACAAAGTCATCATCGATGGTCTGGCCCGGCAGGGCGTCCGTGACTATCTGCTTGGTATCGTCCACCAGGTAGGTCTCCACGCCGTAAATAAGCTTTATATCACTGCCCTTTGGTATGCTGTGGGCAGCAATGGGAAAGGCCTGGGTCACGGCATGATCGCAGATACCTATGGCTTTGTGACCCCACTCATCGGCTCTTTTTATCAGATCGGCGATCTCTATCACTCCGTCCATGTCGCTCATCTTGGTGTGGGCATGGATCTCCACCCTCTTTTTGGCAGCTGCATCAATACGCTTAGTGCGAAAATCGGGGATGGACATGATGCCCTTTAGATGTCCCACGCAAAGTTCATGAATGAACTTGTCATCCTCCGGCTCGCCCATGAGCTTTATAAACATGCCTTTTTTAAGGGCTGAAGCTATCTCGCCCTCAAGTTCTCCATCCAAAAAGAGCTTGCACATGACAGAGTCAGTAAAATCCGTAAGGCCGAAGCTTACTATGACCTTGCCTGTTTTGGTGTGCTTGAAATCAACAGAAAGCACCTGACCTCGAAGCACCACCTCGCCTATACCGTCAAAGATCTCCTCTATGGGAAGCACCTTGTTTCCGTCGAAATCCCTGCCGTAGATCATCATGGGATTTGTGGAACGGGTAAGCGGACGAACTTCGGTTTTATCTTTGTCTGATTTTGATTTTTTATCACCGTTTGAATTTTGGGTCACCGCATTTTGGGCATTTTGCTCATTGGTTTCGATATTGTCTATGATCTTATCGATGGCCTTTTTGATCTTGTCGTCAGAAGCCTCCATGTATTTGGAACCGGTGGGCTTTTTGTAGGATACATCGATAGTGATATCCTGCATGAAACGGATCTTATATATGGCATTTATGACAGCAAGGATGTCATCGGTGCGCTGTCTTGCCACACCGGTATCCTCAAGGATGAGCTTCATATGATCCCCGTCAAAGGATATGTCTGCTTTTTTAATGACGGTAAAAAGGACGTTGCTCTTTTCCCTGATCTCATCCAAAAAGCTGTCATAATAGGCAGAAAATGCGGACGCAGGGGTATAAATATCAGAAAGCAAAAAGCTCTCGACTATCTCAAGCTTTTTGCCCTCTCTGTCAAAATACTGTTTTTGAAGTACCCGCTCTAAATCCCAGATGCGCTGTTTGGGGACTATCACCGGAAACTCCATGTACACGCGGACCTTGTCTCCCGCCCTGTTGGTCACCACCTTTGAGATGGTGGAATTCTCTACCAGGGTGGACATGCGGTCTTCTATTTTTATATCCGTAAAAATATCTAAAAACTTTCCGTCCATATTATGCTCCAATGGGATCCTTCGTCGATATGCA
>CAMODS010000108.1 GCA_946611525.1 uncultured Lachnospiraceae bacterium
CATTTGGGAGCTTATTTTTATGAGTTTAGCAAAAACACAGACACCGAAATCATTCTGGGCCTGGCTGGGCCACGGCATCAGATGGAGATACAAAAAGCTTCAGACCAAGCTAAAAAAGTTTTTCAGACTTAAGGTTATAGTCCGTTGGGTCTGGGTGTGGAATAGCAGGCGCCCCATCCAGCAGGACAAGGTCATTTTCTTTGAGACTGCATCCGCAGGAGTATCCAATAGTTTTACAGAGCTTTTCAATATGCTGGTAAGAAACTACGAGCTGGATATCCACTGTCATTTTCAGCTTATTGGTAAGGTGAAAAAATGGGAGGAGTTTGCCAGACAGCTGGACTTCGTGAGGGATGCTGCCACGGCAAAGTACATCATCGCAAATGACAGCTCAGACCTTTTTGGCCAGATGAAAAAGAGACGGGGCCAGCATTTTTTAAATACCTGGCATGGATGTGGAGCCTTCAAGAGATTTGGTCTGGGTACTGCGGGCAAGATATTTGGCGACTCTGAAAAGGTCATCAGAAAGTATCCCCTGCATCCTGACTACGATATCCTTACTACCTCATCCCCTGAGGTGGAGTGGGCTTATGTCCAGTCCATAGGTGCCGAAAAGCATCCGGAGTCCGTCCGGGGTATAGGTGTCAGCAGGTCTGATGTTTTTTACCAGGATGATTTCATAAAGCAGGCCTTTGTGAATTTTTACAGCAAGGTGCCCCAGGCAAAGGGCAAAAAGGTGATCCTCTATGCGCCTACCTTCCGCGGCAGGGTGAGAGCCGGCACTACCCCCAACATGTTAAATCTGTCCATGTTCTATGAGAATTTCCATGATGACTACGTGCTGGTGTACAAGTACCATCCGTATTCCAAGGATCTGCCCAACATAGAGCCGGCCTACAGGGACTTTGCCTTTGACCTGACCAATATGGAGATCGACACCCTGCTTTGCGTGGCGGACATCTGTATCTCTGATTACTCGTCACTGATATTTGAGTATTCTCTCTTTGAGAGGCCGCTTATCTCTTTTGTGTATGATCTGGACAACTACTTTGACTGGCGCGGTTTTTACTACAGCTTTGAGGAGTATGCTCCGGGACCTATCTGCTATACCAACAACGAGATGGTGGATTACATCCTCCACGTGGATGAGCGTTTTGACAAGGAAAAAGTGCACGCCTTCAGACAGAAGTTTATGAGCGCCTGCGACGGTCACGCCACCGAGCGTATAGTAAAGGAGTTCTTTGGTGGTGAGATAGATCAGTATAAAAGACCTGAGCCCCTTTTGGGAGACTTCCATGATATCCCCTCATCAGCGGAGCGCTACAGCCGCTATGAGAATGATATGAACTATTACCTAAAGCTCAAGAAAAAGGCGAGACGTGCTTATGATAAGGCGTCAAAGCAGCCGGTGGATAAGCGCAGCATCGCCCTCATGGTGGACGAGCACAATGCTCCCATACTTTTTGCCTCGGTCAAAAAGGCTTTAAAGAAAAAGGGCTACACTCCCATTGATGATATAGATATCGATATTGACAATATCGCTTCGTATGTTGCTTCACTGGCTACATCCGGGATCATCCTCTGTGCAGGAGAGCCATACGTTTTGCGCATGCTGGATCTCAGGGAGGAGACTCGTGTTTATCAGGTGTGCCCCGAGGTGCTTCCGGTATATCCCATGTGGAATAATACCAAGGCGGCCAGGGCCAGGTATTTTGCCACAGAGGCAAAGGAGTTTCCCATCCATACGCGCTATGACGGCATCATGTCTACTGCCAAGGAACTGGATGCCATGTACCAGAAAAACTATGAGCTGAAGCCGGGCGGGTCCATGATCCACTGTGGTAACCTGCAGACAGACCTGCTATTTGGAAAGACTGACAAGGCTATAGAGGGGATTGGCGCGCTGATCCCTACCTTAGAGCATAAAAAGATCATACTGATCCTCTGGGAGAACCGTCCCGGTATGGAGGGCGTGCTTATTGATGCGCTCACCCGTATGCACGAGAGATTTGCAAGAGAGTATGTGTGCATCATAGACTGCAACGACAATGGTATGGCGCCCTTTTCACTGCCGCAATACTTTCAGGGCTATGCAGTGAATCTGGTAACGGAGCTTCCAAAGCGCCGTGAGGAGCAGGAACAGATGATGGAGGACATGGAGGAAGACGGACAGCGGGAGAATAAAGAACCCGCAAAGAAGCTTCGCGCCATCAGCCGTATTGAAGAGCTTATGGCGGCAGACATAGTGGTGACAGACTACTGTACCGAGGGCCTTACGGCAGCAGCCATCGGAAAGCCGCTTATACTTTGGACGCCGGACTATGAGTCCTATTGCAATACACATGAGACATATTTCAATCCCGGAGATGCACTTTCGGATATCCGGGTGGAGAGTACCACGGAGCTTATGGAGGTTCTTGAGCATATTGACAGCTATGACATTTCCGTTGAGAAGCGTTTTGCAGAGGACTACCTGCAAAAGTGTGACGGAAAGAGCGCGAAGTATCTGGTGGAATACCTGGAACAAGTTACCGCATAGCAGGTTTTCCGTTGTCATTCTGAGCGGTATTTCCGTTGTCATTCTGAGCGAAGCGAAGAATCTTAAAAAGGAGGAGAAAAATGAGTAACATAGCAGTAATAGTGGCAGGCGGGGTTGGGAGCCGCATGCATCAGGATATTCCCAAGCAGTTTATCAATGTATATGACAAGCCGGTCATCATCTACACCTTGGAGAGCTTTCAAAAGCATCCTGAGGTGGACGCTATCGAGGTGGTGTGCATAGACGGATGGCATGACATGCTTTGGGCATACGCCAAGCAGTTTAACATCACAAAGCTTAAATGGGTCATAGGCGGTGGCGATTCCGCACAGGGCTCCATTGCAAAGGGAGTCTACAATCTTGAGGGTATAGCAAAGCCTGAGGATATCATCATTATCCACGACGGCATCCGCCCCATGGTAGATGAGACGGTTCTTTCAGACGTTATCATAAAGGCAAAGCAGCACGGTAATGCAGTCACATCCATGCCGTACAATGAGCAGATCTTCAAGGTGGCTGAGGATGACGAGGATACTACGGTTGAGTACATTCCCCGTGAGACTCTTCGCCGTGTATCCACTCCCCAGGCCTACCGCTTTGACCTGGTGGATGACAAGTATCACGAAGCATATGAAAAGAATATCGGTATCGCAGGAAGCAACTACACAAACACCATGATGGTGCAGCTGGGTGTGAGACTCTATTTTGCTGCAGGAAGCGATAAGAACATAAAGCTAACCACAAAGGATGACCTGGAGATGTTCAAGTCATATCTTAAGGCTGACAAAGACAAGTGGCTTAAGGACTAATAAGAGGTATAAGCATGAAAAAACTATGGGAAAACGAATTATACTTAGAGGATGTCGGTTACGTAGCCGGTCTTGAGCTTGACTGGGATAGTCTCAAGGGTACATCTTTTATGATAAGTGGTGCCTCCGGCAATATCGGAAGCTTTCTTATCGACGTTTTGATGTCTCACGGCGATCTGGGGATAAAGATTTTTGCCCTTGGCAGAAATGAAAAAAAGGCTGCAGAGCGATTTGCCAACTACTGGGATGATCCGAATTTTACTTTTGTGGCAGGAGATATCAATCAGGGCATAAGCCTTCCGGAGGATGCGCCGGACACTATCGACTATGTGATCCATGCCGCATCCAATACCCATCCCAAGGCATATTCCACAGATCCCATAGGGACGGTAACCACCAATATCATCGGTACCGACAATATGCTGAAGTTTGCGGCAGATCATCACTGCAGAAGATTTTTATTCTTGTCTTCGGTTGAGGTATATGGAGAAAACCGTGGAGATGTGGACTACTTTGACGAGGGCTACTGTGGGTATATAGACTGTAATACCATGAGGGCAGGTTATCCGGAGAGCAAGCGTGCAGGTGAGGCTTTATGCCAGGCGTACATCAGCGCAAAGGACATGGACGTGGTGATCCCAAGACTTTCGCGGACCTACGGGCCCACGCTTTTGGCTACTGACACCAAGGCCATCTCCCAGTTTATACACAAGGGAGTCGCCGGTGAGGACATAGTGTTAAAGTCTGAGGGCACTCAGAATTATTCATACAGTTATGTGGCAGATGCGGTAAGCGGCATTATGTTCTGTCTCATGAAGGGAGAATGTGGGGGAGCCTACAACATCGCCGATCCCGGCAGTGATATCACTCTAAAGGATCTGGCGGGTATCATCGCAGACTACGCAGGCAAAAAGGTGGTATTTGAGCTTCCGGATGCTGTGGAGGCTGCCGGCTACTCCAAGGCCACAAAGGCACTTTTAGATGCCACAAAGCTTCGCGGCTTGGGATGGCATGCCGACTATGATATGAAAAGAGGTCTCACCAGAACGGTGGATATACTAAAGGAATTGGCATAAAAGCTGGCAGGGGATACATCCCCTGCCTTTCTTATAGTGTAGGGCGGTCATGATAATGATCACCAGTATGAAGGCAACCAGAAATAAGGAAGTGACAAACAGCGGAAGAGGGAATTATCATAGAAAAAAGGGAAGAGAAAAATTTTTTAAAAATATTAGCACTCTCTCTTGACGAGTGCTAATAATGGTGTTATAATACACTCAGTTGAAGGGAAGAAGAAAGATTAACCTTCAGCCGGTTGCATTTTTTATTAACAGCATTCAAGACATTATGGCTTTGAATAGATCAAAAAAAAGGAGGAATGACTTATGTTAATGCCTAGTATTTTTGGAGAAAGTTTAATTGATGATTTCTTTGATTATCCCCAGAAGAGTTTTTCCTTCCGCACCAACAATGCGAACGGACTCATGAAGACCGATATCAAAGAGAAGAAGGACGGCTTTGAGCTGACCATAGCTATACCGGGTGCCAACAAGGAGGACATCACAGCAGAGCTTACAGACGGCTACCTCAATATCAGTGCCACCACAAAGCAGGAAAAGAATGAAGGCGATGAGGAGTATCGCTATATCCGTCGCGAGCGTTACTATGGCACCTGCAGCAGGAGCTTTTACGTAGGCGAGGATGTGACTCAGGACGACATCAAGGCTAAGTACGAAAATGGTATTCTGACCGTTGACATCCCCAAGATCGAGAAGCAGCCCGAGGTGCCGGAGAAGAAATTGATCTCCATCGAGGGATAATCTCGACAACGGATAACGTATATACTATAATTATTGAGGCTCCTGTCGGATGGCGGGAGCCTTTGTTAAAGGATTCTTCGCT